>DATDKB010000048.1:0-2141 GCA_036520255.1 Rubrobacter sp.
ACGTAGGCGCGCGCCGCCGCCTCCACGACGTCTTGAGATAGTCCGCGTCCCGCGTAGTCGCCGCCCTCGAACTCCACGGAGACCCTGACCTCGCCGAGGGCGTCCTTGCCGCCCGTGACGGCGTCGATGCGGAAGTCCGTGAGCCTACCATTTATGTTCGTGGCGGCGTCGACGGCGCGGAAGACGGCGTCGACGGGGCCCTCGCCCTCTGCCTCTGCCTCGAACGTGCCCTGCTCGGCGTGCGAGATGGTTACGGCGGCCCTGCTCTGGCGGCCCGTCGCGGCTACGACCCTGAACGATTCCAGGACGAACTTGCCCTCGAAGGAGCCGACCTCGTCCGCCGCTATCGCTTCCAGGTCGGCGGCGGTCACGGTCTTTTTGTGGTCGGCTATCTCCTTGAAGCGTGTAAAGGCCCGCTTGAGCACCTCGCCCTCGACAAAGTAGCCGAGCTCTTCGAGGGCGTCTTTCAGGGCGTGGCGGCCGGAGTGCTTGCCGAGGAAGATGTTCGTGCCTTCCAGGCCGATGTCTTCTTTGGTCATGATCTCGAACGTCCGCCTATCCTTGAGCACGCCGTCCTGATGGATGCCCGACTCGTGCAGAAAAGCGTTGCGCCCCACGATGGCCTTGTTCGGGGGAACCTCGTAGCCCGTGATGTTGGAGACCATGCGGCTCGTGTTGGCGAGCTGGCGCGTATCCACGCCGACCTCGGCCCCGTAGAAATCGGAGCGCGTGGCGAGCGCCATCACGACCTCCTCTAAAGAGGCGTTCCCGGCCCGCTCCCCGATGCCGTTGACGGCGACCTCGACCTGGCCGGCTCCGACCTCGACGCCGGCGAGCGAGTTGGCCACGGCCATCCCAAGGTCGTCATGACAGTGGACCGAGAGGATGCGGTCCTCGAGCTTGGGTACCCGCTCTACAAGCTCTTGCAGGAAGGCCGTGAACTCGACCGGCGTCGTGTAGCCGACCGTATCGGCGATGTTGATCACGTCTGCCCCGGCCTCGACGGCCGCGGCAACCACCTCGGATAGATATCCTATGTCCGTGCGCGTCGCGTCCATCGGGGAGAACTCGACGTTCCCGCAGAGGCTCTTGGCGAAGACGACGGCCTCGCCCGCCCGCTCCAGAATGTCTTTCCGGTTCGAGTGCATCTGGTGCTCTATGTGGAGATCGCTCGTCCCGACAAAGGTATGGATGCGCGGCCTCGCCGACCACTGCACCGCCTCCCAGGCGCGCACGATGTCCTGCTCGTGGATACGGGCGAGGCCGGCGATCCTGGGCCCCTCGACCTCGGCGGCGATGCGGGAGACCGACTCGAAGTCTCCCTCGCTGGTAATCGGGAAGCCCGCCTCTATAACGTCCACCTTGAGGCGGGCGAGCTGACGGGCTACCTCTACTTTTTCCTCCACGGAAAGGGAGATGCCTGGCGATTGCTCGCCGTCGCGGAGGGTCGTGTCGAAGATCTCTACTCGACGCATGTGTCTCTCATCCTCTCTAAATCGAAAACGACATTGCTACTGCGGCACTAGGGAGATTGGTGACCGCCCGGCGCGACCCGGCTAGAGACCGGGACGGGTAATTCGCCCGCAGGCCACCCTGGTTAGTCGTAGAGTGAGGAGGGAGAGACGCACGATCTGTTAGGAGTTCCCCTTCATGTAGGGCCGGAGTATCGCAGGAAGGTGCCCGCTTCGCAACTTATCCCAGGGCGCGCGGGTAACGCAGGACGACAAAGACGATCACCACGACCGCTACCGCCACGCGAACGGCCCGGCCCCGACCGTGGTTCAGCTTTACCACCCTCCGTGCGCCACCTTTACCCCGCTGCCCGCTCCGCCACTTCGACGGCCACCGTCCAGTCGGTGTACTCCTCCCAGCCGCCGCGTGCGGCCTTGAAGTAAAGCTCCTGCAAACGCTCGGCGACAGGACCTATGCTGCCCGTTCCGATAGGCCGGTCGTCGACCTCGACGACGGGTGCGATCTGGAACCCCGTCCCGGAGAGGAACACCTCATCGGCGGCGTAGAGTTCCGTGCGCCCCACCTCCCGCTCGATGACCGGTATCCCCAGTTCTTTGCCGGCGAGCTCCATAACCGCGTCGCGCGTTATGCCTTCGAGGATGTCGGCCGTGACCGGCGGCGTGATGAGC
>DATDKB010000049.1:0-15363 GCA_036520255.1 Rubrobacter sp.
GTGGGTAAGGATGAGGCGGCTTACGCTGGCCTCGCTCGCGGTGCGCGCCGCGTCCGAAGGCGTCAGGTGTCCCGGTACCGGGGCGTCTTCTGGGAAGGCGCATTCGATCAGCAACGTATCCGCGCCACGCGCCAGCCGGACTACGGACTCGCTGTACTCGGTGTCGCCGGTATACACGAACGATCCGCTTTCAGCATCGAGCCTGTAGGCGATGCTCTCGGGACGATGCTCCGCCGGTGCCCACGAGAGCCTGCAGCCGGCGAGCTCGATGGGGGAGGGGCTCTCGCGGGGTAGCTCGGAGACTAGCGTAGCATAATCGCCTGCCATCCACTCTCCCCAGACCTCCATCAACGAAGCCCAGAACCGGACGAAGGGCTCGGGTCCGGTTAAGTGCAAAGGCTTCGTGCGCTTCTCCGTGGTGCCGTAGTTGACGGAGAAGAGAAGAGGAACTACATCGACCGTGTGATCCGGATGGAAGTGTGTGAAGAAGATGCGATCTACGGCAAAAGGGTCCAGGTCCGCCCGGAGCATGCCGCGCACGGCGCCGGAACCGAGATCAAAGACCAGCGTCTCGCCGCCGGCGCGCACCACGACGCAGCTCTGGCGTCTGTTGAGGTTAAGGACTACGGTGCCGGAACCTACGACCGTGATCTCGATGGACACACCTTTCAGTAGCTCAGCATTTTAGCATGTGTGGGCAAGCGTTACCGGCCGATCGGCCGACCGCTGATGGCTGATCGCTTATCGAACGCCCACGCGATGCCGGCGATGCCGAGGAGAGCGCCGCCGAGCACGTCGGAGGGCCAGTGAGTCCCGAGGTAGAGCCTGCTCACGGCAGAAGCGAGGAGGAACGCTACGAGGCCGATCCTGCCCAACCTGTTCGGCCACAGGAGGTAGATCGCGCCAAGCAAGAGAACGGCACGCAGCATGTGGCCGCTAGGGTAAGGGTACGGCGTGCTGATGGCGAACAAGGAGGGGTCCGGGCCATGCAGAGCGTCCCCCGGTACCGGCGTCTGCGGTACCACCATCTTGAAGACCAGCTCGATCAACCCCGTCACCACAAACGCCGCGAGAAGCCGTGACGCGAGACGACGCTGTCCTTGGACAAACAACTTTACGGCAAGGACGACGACGACCGCGACGAACTCCACGCCGCCCACCACGGAGGTGACGAGGCCGACCTTATTCATGACCCACGAAGTATGCGCCTGCGCCAGGCCGAGTACCTTCACGTCCAAGGGACGATACAGACCAACACCAGCCGCCGCGGAGCAAACCACAAAAGCCGCCGTCGAGAGCAGCAGGATTCGCCGATTATCGCCCTTCACGCCCTCGAAGGCTACCAAAGTGGGAACACGTAAGCGGCGGTCCAGAAGCCAGGCGCTCGTGGATTAGCGAAACCAACAGGCCGACAACCTGAAGTACTAAGCTACTGCGTCGCGCAGGACGCGGCCATATTCCCCGCCCTTGAGGATGCGTTCGGCTTCCCTCTGGAGCTGCCTTACCCGCTCGCGCGAGATGTCGAGCTCGTCGCCGAGTTCGGCGAGGGTGGCCGGCTCACGGTCATCGAGGCCGTAGCGCCTGACGAGCACGTAGCGCGCCCTCTCGGGGAGGCGTTCTATCGCATCTTGAAGGTGCTTCGTCTCCATCTCCCGCATCACGGTGTCGGGGGTGTCGGAGACCTTGTCGTCCTCGATAAAGTCGCCAAGTTGCGAGGCCGTCTCCTCGCTCGAGACCGGTTGATCCAGGCTGGTCGCGTCAGGCATCGCGCGCATCGTAAGCCTCACCTCGTCAGGGTCCCAGTCGAGGCGTTTTGCGACCTCGTCCTCGGTGGGTTCGCGCTCTATCTCCAGCGCAAGCTCGCTTATCGCCCGGCTGACCTTACGGATCTTCTCGGTCATGTGCACAGGTACGCGGATGGTGCGGCCCTTGTCAGCGACCGCCCTCTGGACGGCCTGGCGGATCCACCACGTCGCATACGTGGAGAACCTGAAGCCCCTCTCGGGATCGAACTTCTCGACTGCTTTCATCAGGCCTATGTTGCCCTCTTGGATGAGGTCCTCGAAAGGCAGCCCGTAGCCCCTGTACTTCTTGGCCACGCTCACTACGAGCCTGAGGTTCTTTTCGATGAGCCTCTGCCTGGCCCGCATTTCGCCGGCCTTGGCCCTCATGGAGAGGTCGATCTCCTCCTTGTGCGTAAGGAGGTTGCCCTGGCCGATGTGCGCGAGGTACTTGGCAAGGAGCTCAGGAGTTTCGGATTCCCGCTCGATCTTCTGGGGGTTCTTACGCTTGTCTAAACTGGTTCTCAAGATACCCTCCTCGCTAATTACCAATTTTACCGGAAATCAATTTTAGAAACTACTATTAATTTACCGTGAACCTTAAGTCCCTAAACGTTTCGAGGCCTCCCTCCTCGCCAGTTCTCGCCACTGTTTGTCACCACACTGATACATACGTACGCCAGCCCGAAAAAGTTGCATCTGCCCGTTGGAATCTGGTGCTCCCCGATACCGTGCGGCGGGCAGGGTTATACTTGGGGGCATGGAGAACGCCTCCCGCATCCCCGACCGGATAGATGAGGATGTTGCCGGCATCGTAGCCTGCTGGCGGTCGCGCCGGGGCGGAGAAGACGAGGACGCGGCCTACAACCGGACGCTCGCCGGCATGGAGGAGCTGGTCTCGGTCTTCGTCGGCTTCTTGCGCAGTTCGGAGACGGTCGGGACTTACAGCCGGGGTGGCGCGACCCGCGCGCTGGTCGAGAAGATCGCCAGTTGCCAGCACGAGCTGGGAAGGGACGCGGTCGGCGTCATCGAGGACTTCAGCGTGCTCAGGCGGTGCATCTGGCACTCGGTCGAGGCGGGCGTTGACCTCTCCGAACTACACGGCGCAGAGGTGTCGGGATTCTTCGCCAAGCTCATGCAGGCCTCGGACTGGCTGACGGAGACGGGGCTAGAGGCTTTCGACGCCATCGTGCGGCGCGAGATGGAGCAGGCCCTCGGACGGGCCGCCGCCACGGACCTCGTGACCGGGCTTCCGGACAGAGACCTGCTCAACCGGCTGCTCCTCCCACAGGCCATCGACGCTCAAGAGCGGTTCTCCGTTGCGGTCTTCGACGTCGCAGACTTTACCGAGACCGTGGCGGCGGGGAAGGTCAAGCGCGCCAGGAAGGTCCTGCGCACGCTGGCAAAGGCGGTTCAAGAGATTTCGCCGGAAGGCTCAACCTTCGCCCGCTTCGGCGACGATGAGGTCTGCGTAATCGTGCCGGACCAGACAGGAGAGGACGCCTACCGGCTTGCGGAGCGCGTGCTCGGACGGCTGGCGAAGGAAGGTGCGGGTTTCGAGGTCGACGTCGGGATCGCTGAGTATCCCGCCCACGGGACGGTGGAGGAGGAGTTGATGGGGGAGACCCTCAAGGCGCTCAAGATGGCCAAACGCGTCGGTGGCAGCGGCATCGTCATCGCCCGCTAAGAGTTCGGAGGGAAAAGTGATCGCGATCTTCAATAGCCTCCCCGTAAAGGAAGGCGCCGCGGACCAGATCGTGAACCGTTTCGCAGAGAGCCGTGGGCACGTACAGGATTTTCCGGGGTTCGTCTCCTTGGAGGTCCTAAAGTCCGACGCGGAGGACGAGGTTCTCGTCATCACGCGCTGGCAGGACCGGGAATCATTCGAGGCCTGGGTTCGCAGCGATGAGTTCCGTCGGGCGCACGGACGCGGAGGTGCTGGCGGTCTTCTGACGGGCCACCCCAGGATGTCTTCCTACAGCGTCGCGGTCGAGCGCGTCCTTGAGGCTTACGGCCAGGCCTGAGGATCAGGCCTGGTTCGAAAAGTCCTGTGGCAGGGTCTGCCCGCCCGGTTCGTATTCCCCCTTGCCGAGGACGGCGAACGTAAAGGCGAATAGGAAGATCAACAGGACGATCAGGATCCCGAACGCCAGACGCTCCCGCACCTCGTCTCCTCTCTCGAATACGAACCTTCGCGCATTCTAACCTAATCCGCGGGGCTCGTCTTACACGCCTTGCTCATGTACGCCGCCGCGTAATGTACAATGTAGCAATGTGTAGCACGCTCAGCCCACAGGCACACGGGGGTCATCGTGCCGTCATAGCTGTATTAGAGCAAAGGGACGCCCATGGCCGTTGACGTTTCCCTGACCGAGTACACGAAGCTGCAGGAGCAGGAGTGCCGGGCGCTGTTGACGCTTCTGGGCGAGATGGGCATCGCCACTGCCGACAGGGTCTACGGACCGGGTGACGCGATCTACAACGAGGGCGAGTACGGGGACGCCCTGTACGTGCTGACTCAGGGCGTACTGAAGCTCTTCAGGCCCTACTCGGGTAGCAAGGAGGCGACGCTGCGCCTGCTCAAGCCCTGGGATATCTTCGGCCATCTCGCCTTCGTCGGCGAGACCAGGCAGCGTGCCTACGCCGAGGCCGTGACGGAGTGCAGGGTGACGAAGGTCCCGAAGGTCTTTGTCGAACGCGCCGTCCGCCAGGAACCGCGGGCCGCTTTCAAGTTGATAACCCTTCTGGAGCTGCGCCTGGTCCAGTACGAAGAGTTGGTGCAGTGCCTGCTGCCGCGCGAGACCGAGGTGCGGCTCGCAAACCTGCTTCCGATCCTGGCCCAGAAGTTCGGCGAGAGCAAGAACGGCCTCGTCACCATAAACCTGCGCCTTACCCACCAGGACCTCGCCGCCATGGTCGCCTCCACAAGGGAATCCGTAACCAAGGTCCTAAACGAGATGCGCAACCGCGACGTGATCGAGGTCGACTCCGGCCGCATCACCCTGAAAGACACGCGCACCCTTGCAAGGTTGAGCCGCGAGTAGCTTCGCAGCAAGTCGGCACTTCCGCTTGTCAGCCGGTAAGGCAACCTACCCGTGGCTAAACCTTCCGACCCTCCCAATTTAAGCTCTGCGAGAAGCTTAATCAAGATAGTTAGCCGGCTAACTATCAACAACTAGACCCGACTTGCTGAAATACTGAAATGCTGAAATAGTACGCTGGCTGTCTTGGCGACGTTGAAGGACGAAGGTTTTGCTCGAGTTTATCGAAGCGGTTTTTCTGGGGGTGGTGCAAGGGCTTACGGAGTTTCTGCCGGTCTCCAGTTCGGGGCATCTCTTGCTCGGGCAGTATTTTCTCGGGCTCGATCAAAACCGGTTCGGGCTCTCTTTCGACGTGGCCTTGCACATGGGTACCCTTGTTGCCGTCGTTACGTATTTCTGGAGGGATCTGCTCAGGATGGCCCTCGCGTACTTTCGGTCTTTCAGGCATAGAGACCTGGCGCACGACGCCGACCAGCGGCTTGCTTACCTCGTAATCGCCTCGACCGTTCCGGCGGCTCTGATAGGTTTCCTTTTCGAGGGTTTTCTTGAGAACACGGTGCGCTCGCCGTGGGTCGTCGTCTTTAACTTCGTCCTGGTCGGCATCCTGTTCCTCGTCGCCGAGACTGTGGGCAGCCACAGGCGGAAGGCCTCCAGGCTCGGCTTCGGTGAGGCCATCGGGATCGGGGTCGCCCAGGCGGCGGCTCTCGTGCCCGGTGTCTCGCGCTCGGGGGCTACCATCACGCTAGGCCTGTTCCTGGGCCTCAGACGTGAGGAGGCGGCCCGGTTCTCGTTCCTGATGAGCATCCCGATCATCGCCGGAGCCGGCGGCCTGAAGCTCGGCGAAGTGCTCGCGAACGGCATGAGCGCGCACGAATGGCTGTTGTTCCTGGCGGGCTTTATCACCTCGGCGGCCGTGGGGTATTTTACGATTCGGTTCTTGCTCAACTACCTGACCCACCACAGCCTGCGCGTCTTCGCCTACTACCGCTTCGCCGTCGCGGCCGTCGTCGCCCTGCTCCTCATCGTGTTCTAGGCGCGGTGTGTGGGTAGGGAGGTCGCTGCGCGAAGCGCCCCTACAGGGTTTTGCATGTCCGGCTTTGACAGCGGGGGCGGTGGTCTGGTAGGTTGATCTGATCATGCACCATGCGGTCGAGGCATTACGGCGATTTATCGGGGAGGGGCGCTCCCGTTCCTGACGCTCGCCCGCGCTCCTCCTGATCCAAAATCCCGCTAAAATTCCACAGGAGACTGCATACGCCATGACCCAGCCTAATTCACGAGATGAAAAACGAACCGGGCGTCCGGAAGTTGGCGTCGCCGACCTACCGCCCAGCAAAGAGATGGAGGAAATCCGCCAGGGCATCGACGCGGTGGACGAGGAGATCGTGCGCCTGCTCGACCAGCGCGCCTGGCTGGCGCGGAGGATAGGCGAGATCAAGCATCAGAACGGCCTGGCGGCCTACGCCCCGGCAAGGGAGAAGGCCGTATTCGACCGCGTCGCCGCGCTCAGCGAGGGGGAGTTTCCCCGGCGCGGGCTGCAGGCTGTTTTCCGCGAGATCATCTCGTCCTCTATCTCACTGGAAGGCCGTCTCAAGGTTGCCTATCTGGGGCCGGAGGCGACGTTTACCCACGAGGCCGCGTTGCGGTCGTTCGGGTCGAGCATCGAGCTGGAACCGCAGATCACGGTCGCCGAGGTCTTCGCGAGGGTCGAGGGCGGGGACGTCCAGCACGGTGTCGTGCCCGTCGAGAACTCGATGGAGGGGGCCGTGACCCACACCCTCGACGAGCTCATGAACAGTCCGTTGAAGATCTGCGGCGAGGTCTATCTGCCAGTCTCCCAGAATTTGATCTCCTCGGAAGCGTCGATGAAGCGGGTGAGCCTGGTTTGCTCGCATCCGATGGCCCTGGCCCAGGCCGGGAGCTGGCTCAGGCGTGAGCTTCCGTGGGCTAGCCTGGAGGATGTAGATTCCACGGCCGAGGCGGCCCGCCGCGCGGCCGATGAGCCTGGTGTGGCCGCCGTCGGGAGCGTGCTGGCCGCGGGCGCCCACGGCCTGAAGGTCCTGGCGCGCAACATCCAGGACGCGCGCGCGAACACGACGCGCTTCATCGTGCTCGGGCGCGAGTGGGCGGCGAGGACGGGCAAGGACAAGACCAGCGTCGTTTTCTCGGTGAAGGACAGGCCTGGAGTGCTCAAGGACGCGCTCTCGGCGTTCGCGCAGGAGGGGATCAACCTCACCCGCATCGAGAGCCGCCCGAGCCGCAAACGGGCCTGGACCTACGTGTTCTTCGCCGATTTCCTCGGCCACCCAGAAGAAGACAGGGTGAAGCGCGCCCTGGAATTTCTGGAGGAGCACTGCCCCTACGTCAGCCTGATCGGGGCCTACCCCGAAGTCTCCCCGGAAGTCGTCTGACGGCACCGGCGGGGTGGACTTCAAGGCCGCGGCACGCGAGGTTCTCGGCGAGGTCGGCCACCCTCTCCACTACATGGACACAACGGAGATCGCTCTTCAGTCCGGTTACCTAAAGAGCGCTGGCCGGACGCCCCAGACGATGAGGACGAGGCTCTCCGTCGACGTGCGTGACAACCCTGAGACACACTTCGTGCAGACTGCCCCCGGTGTCTACGGCCTGAAGTAACCGTTTCGGCCAGCCTCGGAGATGCTATATTTCGGGCGATCATTCCCTAAAATACCGAGGAGAGACCATGGTCGGGTTAATGGATAAGGTCGCTGAGGCGGCGTGGAAGATCACGAACCTTCAGGACTACGACGAACGCCTGGAGAGGGCGGCACGCAGGTGCGACGAGGCTTTGCGGGCACGCCCCGAGCCCGCGATGGTCGTCTACGAGACCGCTCTGATGAAGAGCGGTCACAGTGTGGACGAGGTCCGCGCCCTGGTCAGCGAGTTCCTCGAGACGTTCGAGGACGAAGAAGAGCCGCTGACCATCCCGCACGCGAGCGGTATCATGAACGTCGAGGGCGACGGGTGGTTTTTCGGCGACGAGAACCTCCGCGTTCTGACCGGGCGTTTGCTCGGCCAGTTCCAGCACAGGGTCGCCCAGTACAACTACGTGGACGAACCAGAGGTCCTGAGGCGCTGGGCCGACGGCTACGACACCCGCCTCTTCGTCAGGCGGCGCATCCACGACACCGAGCCCGTCGTCGGCGTGGTCGGAGGCCTGGACCTGATGTTGTTTCAGTACCTGCGCGTCGCGGCCGGCGGTAACACCCTCGTACCAACCGAAAACGTCGCGAAGGCGCTCGGGGCCCTTGGCTACGAAGGAGACGCTTACGAGGTGCTCGCAAGCGGGGAAAGCCTCGCCCTACACCTCGATCTTCCCGCCCCCATCGCGGGGGAGATGCTGGAGGACCTTGGCCGCGAAGGCTTCGTAGACTTCCCAGAACCGCCGTGCGAGTCGACCGAGGACGAAGCAGGCGAACCCGAAGAAGGTGGTGTTATCTCCGAGGGCGGCGCCGTCACGGGCGGGGCTGCTTCCGAGGAGGCGGAACAGAAGCCGAGCCCCGAGGACAGGGCGGCGCGTCGGACCGCCCGCGAGGATTCCGGCAGAGGCGGCGAGCCGTCGAGGGTGCAGGACCCGCAGGCCAAGGACGCTCCCGGCGTGGCGGAGGAGAGCGGTGACAAAAAGCAGGCTTCGCCGCCCGAAGGTGGACGAGAAGACGCCCCAGGCACCGCGAAACGGGACGAGTAGACTGAAGCATTCCTCTCCGACGGGGCGTTTCCCGATCGCGCTAACGTGATCCCGCCGTTAGGAAAACGGGCGTAGGGATGAGGTCTGCTCTCTAACGCGAATGAAATGATAGACTAAGGATGATATTTTCAACAGAAGCTCGTCTCTCAATCGCTCAGCGCAGCACTTATCAGAACGGGTACGAAGAAGGAGCAGGCGGTAGCATGGCAGACTCCAGAAAGCGCATCGCGTTGAAGCCCCACATGGATCGGATCAAGGAGTGGGTGGAGGCGGGCAAGACGGACGACTGGATCGCCGACGCGCTCGGCACCAGCGCCTCCTCTGTTCAGTCATTCCGCTCGCGCAACGACATCTACCGGCGCGAACGCGGTCCCCGCGAACCCGAGAGCACCTTCGAAGGGGTCCTCGACCACGGCGAACGCGACGGTTGGGGCCTCTGGCTCGACCCGTCCATCGCGGAGGACCCGATCTGGAGGGAGCACTGGTCGGGGGTGGAGGCCGTGATCGTGAAAGTGGCAGAAGACTCCATCGTGCTTGAGGTCGACGTGGCAGAGGCATCGTCCCCGGGCGGTTCAGCCGACGCAGTGCTCGAGGCCGTAGTACAGGACGGAAGGTCCGACGACACGCAGGCCGACGATGGGACGCCGCGCGAGCGGGGGCGCGTTAAGTGGTTCGATGCTGAGAAGGGCTACGGTTTCCTGGTACGTCCCACGGGCGACGATCTCTTCGTCCACCACTCCGAAGTGCAGGACGACCCATCGGAGCTCTCTCCTAACGGGGAGGTCGAATACGAGGTCGGCCGCAACGACCGGGGCCCGAACGCGCGCCGCGTAAAGACCCTGGGATAATGTAGTAGGGGCGGTTCGCGAACCGCCCACTTAGACCGCGGCTCGGGTTAAGAAGTTTGGATCATTCGACGGTCGTGGCGCCGGGGTCTTCGGCGAGGTGGGTTGTCGCGGCCACCTCCACCAGGTGTTGGCCTGCATCGTCCCATTGCATGCGTGTGATAGAAGCGTTGGCCGCCCGCTGCGCACCGGGCAGCACCTCTGGTCCGAAGAGTTCCCTGAGGTAAGCCCGCATCACCCCGCCGTGCGAGACGACGACGATTCGCGAGCCTTCGGGGTGGCGGGCGCTAATGGACGCGATGGCTTCTCCGAACCTGGCGATCACGGCCTCCTCGGTTTCCGCGCCCACGAGCGGCCAGCGTTCCTCTTCTGGGATGGCGAGGAACTTCTTCGCCAATTCCGGGTTGCGTCTTTCTTGCTCGGCCCAGGTGTACCCTTCGAGGATGCCCCCGCTCCTCTCGCTCAGGCCTTCTACGGGGACGACCTCCCCCGCGAAGCCGGTACGCTCGCGGACAATGCTTGCGGTCTCGAAAGCTCGCGAGAGCGGGCTCGAGTACAGGCCATCTAAGGGCTCTTGGGAGAGGGCAAAGGCGGCCATACCGGCCTGTTCTCTACCTCTCTTGGAGAGGGGAAACTCCATCTGACCCTGCCAGATGCCCCTCGCGTTCGCCGTCGACTGTCCGTGACGCACCAGGAGTAATTCTCGCGATCTTGGCATCGGGTAAGGGTAGTGCATGGAAGCGCTGCCGGCAAATCTTTGCCGATGTTAGAATCAGCGGGTTCGCGGTTTGATGGGAGGACTATCCGGATGTTCTGGAGAGGCGGGGAAGAGACGTCCGAGGAAGGCGTGGAAGAGGCTCCGGAAGAGCATTCCGGTCCCATCCGGATCGAGCGAGACGCGCCCCGTCCCGCCATGATCCTCCGGGTCGCCGGGGAGCTGGAAGCGCGCGGCGGCACCATCGTCGAGCTCTTCAAAGAGATCGAATCCCCGCTCGGACGTGTTGTGATGCCTATCCACTTTCGCCAGGACGATAGAGATTTTCTGGTCGAGGTTGCGACGGAGCCGTGGAACTACAGGAGATCTCGCGAGGCCGTCGACAGGGCCGCCATCGTGCGTAACTCGGAGCACGCCGAAGCCGGCCTGGAGATCCTGAGCGGCTACCCCGTGCCCCGCGAGGTGGAGTTCTTTTTCGGCAGATCCCCCGCCGCGCTGCTACAACTCGACCTGGCGCGGCTCACACCCGACATGCCCGAGGTGGCCGCTGGCGTCTTCAGGGAGGTGGCGAGCAACCACTGGGGCGTCGACCTGGATTACGAGCCGGGATACCTGCCGCTGGTCGAGGAACTGCTGATCGCCGTCTTGGAAGCCGACGAAGAGGAAAGTATTCCGCCGCTCTCGGATGGGCTTGTCGCGGGGCTGGGATGCTTCCTCGGCGAGACTATCCGGCGCAACGTCGAACCACCCGGCGCCTGGCGTCCGCCCGAGAAGTGGGGGGAAGGGCCCGTTATCGAGGTGAAAGATTTCGTTCTGGACCCCGTCGGGAAGGCGAGGGCTTTCCTCCAGTACGGGCCGCAAGAGTCCATGACCTTTTACGTCGAATACACGCTGGAACAGTTGGGTAGCGAGCCTGAAGACGGGGTGCGCAACCCCCGCAGCGCCTAGGCGTAGCGGCTGCGGAGCTCGCGGATTATGCGTGAGGAGTCGACGAGTACCTCGTCGTCGATGGTCAGAATCGGGATCGCCCGCTGCCCCGAGAGCCTTATGACCTCATCACGACTATCGGCGTCGGCGTCTACCGCCTCGTAGTCGAGACCAAGCCGCTCCAACTCGTTCTTGACCCGCCGGCAGAACGGACAATAATTGCCCGTGTACAGTCTTATGGCCGTCTTCTCACGTGTCACTTCCATGAAAAATCTCCATATATGATATCCGTTCTTACAGATAGATTATACCCGGAAAGCTTGAAACGTAATCCGCCTCAGGCGTCTGTGGACACCTCGACCACGAGCTCGACCTCGACGGGGGCGTCCATGGGAAGCTCGGCGACGCCTACGGCCGAGCGGGCGTGCAGACCAGCGTCCCCGAAGACTTCGCCCAGTAACTCGGAGGCGCCGTTGATTACGTCCGGCTGGCCGTTGAAGCCAGGCGCCGAAGCTACGAAGCCGGTCACTTTGACGATGCGGGAGATCCCGGACAGACCCCCCGTTACCGTCGCCGCCGCGGCGAGGGCGTTGAGCGCGCAAAGTCGGGCGGCTCCGCGGGCTTCGTCCACGCTGACGGCGTCGCCGACCTTGCCGCGAAGTTTCAACTCGCCCCCATCGAAAGGGAGCTGGCCCGCGGTGAGGACCAGGCTACCCGCACGCGTTGCGGGAACGTAGGCGCCGGCCGGGGCTGGCACTTCGGGGAGCTCGATGCCCAGCTCTTGGAGGCGGGCCTCGGGACCACTGGCCATCTAGCGGAGGGCCTCTTCGTACTCGCTCGGGTCGTAGATCAGGGGGTAGCTCTCGTCGAGGTTGTCGCTCGCGGTGACCTCGCCGACGACCACGGTGTGATCGCCCGCGCGGGCCCTGTCTATCACCTTGCAGTCGAGGTAGGCCAGGCAGTCGAGGAGGAATGGCGAGCCCCCGGGCGTCAGGCCGTAGGGGATGCCCTGAAGCTTGTCGTGATACTCGCCGCTCGTGTCCGCGAAGTGGGTGGCCACGTCTACCTGATCGTCGCGCAGGACGCTTAGGGCGAAGGTCTCGCTCTCAAGCACGATGTCGTGCGTGTAGCGGTCGCTTCTTACCGCCACGGCGACACACGGGGGGCGTTCCGAGGTCTGCATTACCCAGGATGCCGTCATCGCGTTCCACTGGCGGCCCCTTCGGGTTCCCAGCACGTACACGCCGTGGGTCAGGTAGCGTAGGGACGCTGGTATAGAGTTGCGGTCTTGGAGGTCCCTGTCCAATCCTCTCCTTCCGGTACCTACAGAAGTATTCTATCAGGAGCAGGTATACTGCGGCCGATGTTGTTTACCCGGAGGCCAGCAATTTGAGCGGTACGTTGTTCGGCTTTGGCCTGCTGCAGGCCGTGATCTACCTGCTCTTTATCCGCGCTATAGACCTCTACGAGCGGGAGCCGCTGCGCTACGTGCTGCCCGTCTTCGTGTGGGGCTTCGCCGTGGCCACGACCGTCTCGCTCGTCTTCAACACGCTCTTCCAGCTCACCTTGAGCTCCGCGACGAGCGTCAAGACCGCCACCTTTTTTACCGCGGTCGTGTCCGCGCCCATCGTCGAGGAATCCTCGAAGGGGCTGGCCCTGCTTATCATCTTCTTTATCGCCTACTTGATGCGTCGGAGGACCGGGGTGATCGAGTTCGCCGGTGTTATGGACGGTATCGTCTACGGCGCGGCCGTCGGCTTCGGGTTCGCTGTTGCGGAGGACCTCCTCTACGGACTGCAATACGGGCCTGAGACGTTTGTCGTGCGCCGGATCTTCGGTGGTTTCGCCCACGCGACTTTCACCTCCTTGACCGGGATCGGCATAGGCCTGATCCCCTGGGTCCAGAACAGGGCTTTGAAGGTCATCTTGCCTCTGCTCGGGCTCTCGGGGGCGATCCTACTGCACGCAACCTTCAACTTGACGGCCACCCTGCTCGGCCCCTTCGCCTACCTGTTCGTGTTCCTCGTGGTACTTACGTACATCGTCGTCATCATCGTGTGGCTCTACATCGAGCGGCGTACCATCCGCGACGAGCTCCAAGAAGAGGTTCAGGCAGGGGCGATCACTCCGCAGGAGTACGCCATACTCCCGAGCTATTTCCGGCGGAAAGCCTATTACGTGGGGCTGGTTTTCACAGGGAAGCTGCGTGAGTGGCGCAGGGCCCGCAAACTGCACCACGCCGCCGTTGACCTTGCCCTCGCGAAACGCCTCGCCCGTCGCTCCGGCAGCGCGGGCAGCATGGAACGGGTCAGGATGCTTCGCCAGAAAGTCCTCGCCACCAGAGAGGGAGCGAGCGCCAGGGTGGCCTCCTGAGCCACGCTGCCTCGGGGTTGATCCTCGCCGGTGGCCAGAGCCGCAGGATGGGACGCGAGAAGCTCTCCATCGAGGTTGGCGGAAGGCCCCTGATCGAACACGTCAACAGCGCCCTTTCAACTTCTTGCCGGGAATTGCTCGTCGTCGGAGGCGGCACGCAACTCGAAGGCGTCAGGCACATGGCTGACGAGCGACCCGGCCGGCAGGGCCCCCTCGCGGGCATCGAGGCTGGCCTCGCCGCCGCGCGCTATCCCCACGTGTTCGTCGCCGCCGGTGACATGCCTTTCTTGCCTGCGGGGTTGGTTGGATACCTTCTGGAGCGGCTGGGACGGGGTGGCGTTGTGGCGGTGATCCCACGGTACGGGGGCAGAAGTCATCCGCTCTGCGGCGCATACGCCCGCGCGCTGTTGCCGCGGGTAAGGGCCGTCCTCGACAGTGGAGTGCGGGCCGTGCATGCATTCCTGAAAGGATTGGATGGGGTCGAGTACGTCGGGGAGGAGCTGTGGCGGTTCGGGGATCCCGACCTGTTGCTCATGAACGTCAACACGCCGCGGGATCTGGAACGAGCAAGGCGCGAGGCCGGGCGTTGAGTGTGCGGCTTCACGCAGGCATTATCGGGGAACTGGGAGAACTAGTTCGGGTCTACCGGGGCAGCCAAGGCGGTTCCGGCGATGGGAGACCGCGGGTCGCGGCGATACTCGGGGCGCAGGTGTCGCGCGGTGGGAGGCCGAGCCGGACGCTTGAGGCCAGGACGCGCCACGCGGGCGGCATGTACGCCCGGGGCGAGATCGACCTGCTCCTACCGACCGGCGGGGTTGGTGAGTATCCACCCGCTGAGGCCGAAGTGATGTCCCGGATCTTGCGAGGCATGGGCGTACCCGAGCGTGCGATCCTGCAGGAAGAAACGGCCATCAGCACCTGGGAATCCGCCGTAAAGGTGGCTGAGATCTCACGCCGCAGGGATATCGCTGAGATCCTGGTGGTAAGCGACCCACTCCACTGCGTCAGGGTGGTGTCCGCTTTTGACAGGGCGGGGCTCGTGGCCGTGGCAGAGCCGGTCTATGGCAGCCCGATGTGGCGTAAGAAGTGGTCTCGCAGGGGGCAGCTCGCGAGGGAGAGCGTGGCCTTGGTCTGGTACTGGCTCAGGTACGGGGTAGGTAGGCCTGCCGGGCCGTAGCAGGCGGGACGCTCACCGATGGTGCAGGACCAGTTTCGTGGCACGTACGGGGTGGTCCTTTCACACAGTGTTGCGTGGGTGATGCTGTATGCTCCACCTTATGGACGAAGGTGGAAGGACAGGTTCGGGACCCATCTGGACGGGTTTCCGTTACGGGATAGTTGGCGTGCTCGTGGCGCTGGCCTCCGACCTCTATTTCCTCGCAGTAGACCCGGCCAGTACGCCGGGTTGGATTCTCGCTGTGATAGCCCAGTACAGGACGCGGCTGGCGCTGGCTCTATTCCTGTTTCTGGCCGTGCTAGCGGCCCTAAGGGTGCGTCCGACGCGCCTCGATCCGGGGGTGCCGTACCGGTCCTTGCTGTTGCGCGACGGTGCGCTTGCGGCGACGGTGGTCGCGGTCATGGTCGGGATCACGTTCTTCCTGACGACGGCGTTGCAGGCGACGCTGCTCGCGGGGACAGCCCGCGGCTACGCCGCCGAGGCCGCGCCCAGGATCGTCTCCTACGTGAACGAGGTGCGCACCGAGATCCGACAGGGACGCGAGGACCGCGGGGCCTCTCCCGAAAAGGTCAGGGACCTCCCGCCGCCAGCGCGGGTCTCGCAGGTCGAGGCGACGCTGCAACCTCCAACTCTGAGGGAGCTCGGCCGGTCGATGGCGAACTTCGTTCTGCGCGCCGTCCTCCTCGGAACGTTGGGCGGGCTGGTCGGCGCGCTCCGCGGCCGGCCGGACTCGGCGAGGGACGAGAAGCCCGTAAGGGCGCCCCGCAGGGAATGAGATCCAGCAACGGTGGAGAG
>DATDKB010000050.1:0-11391 GCA_036520255.1 Rubrobacter sp.
ACCACGCTCCACGCGCTCGGCTCGGCCGGTACCCAGGCGGCCGGGCTGTGGGAGTTCCTGCGCGACGCCGCCGACTCCAAGCAGCTCCACACCGCCAAGGCCGCCTCCGACGGCCTCCTCGCCGCCTACCTCGCCCGCGACGGCTTCACCGGCGCACAGCGCATCCTTGAGGGGGAGAGGGGGATGGCCGCCGGTATGTCCTCGGACGCCGACCCCGACAGGCTCGTCGATGGACTCGGGGATAGGTGGGCGGTGCTCGAGACCTCGTTCAAGTACCATGCCACCTGCCGTCACACCCACCCCGCGGCCGACGCCCTGCTAAAAGGGATGAAGGAGCGCGGGCTCACGGCTGCCGACATCGCCGGCGTTCGCGCCCGCGTCCACGCGGCGGCTATAGACGTGCTCGGGCCGGTCAGCGACCCGCGCACCATCCACCAGTCCAAGTTCTCGATGGGTTTCGTGCTCGCCCTGATCGCAAGAGAAGGCAGCGCCGGGATAGACGACTTCACCGAGGAGGCCCTCGAAGATGCGGAGCTGCGCGCCTTCAGCGAGAAGGTCGAAATGGTCCTCGACAAAGAGGTGGACGCGGCCTACCCGCAGCGTTGGATCGGGGTCGTGGACGTAGAGACGTCCGGAGGCGAACGGTTCACCTCTCGCGTCGAGGTGCCCAAGGGCGATCCCGGTAACACCCTGAGCCGCGCAGAGTTGGAGGAGAAGGCGCGGAACCTCGCGGCCTACGGTGGCGGAGCCTCCGGCGAGGAGATAGACCAAATTGTGGCACGCATCTGGAGCCTGGACGAGGAGGCCGATGTGCGAGATTTGTTGCCTTCGAGGTCGGCGTGAGCCGTCCCGAGGAGCACGACGGGTTGCGGCAGGAAGTCCGGGAGGCGTGCGCGGAATATCCGGACGTCTACTGGCGCGAGCTCGACGCGAAAAGGGAGTACCCGGAAGCTTTTATAGAGGCGATGACGAAGAAGGGTTACCTCGGCGCGTTCATTCCCGAAGAGTATGGTGGGTTGGGACTCAGCCTGACCGAGACCACGATCATCCTCGAGGAGATCAACCGCTCCGGCGGCAACGCCCAGCCCGCCCACGCCCAGGTCTACGTGATGGGCACGCTCCTCAGGCACGGCTCGGAGGAGCAAAAAAGGGAGTACCTCCCGAAGATCGCGAGCGGCGAGCTCAGGCTGCAGGCCTTCGGCGTGACCGAGCCCGAGGCCGGCACCGACACCACATCTTTGAGGACGACCGCCGTTCGAGACGACGACCACTACGTCATCAACGGACGCAAGATCTACATCTCGCGCGTCAAGCACTCCGACCTCATGGTCCTACTCGCTCGGACTACCCCGCTCGAGGAGGTCGGGCGCCGTTCGGAAGGGCTCTCCGTCTTCGTCGTCGACCTGCGAGAGGCCACGGGCAACGGGCTCACGGTCAATCCCCGGCGGGTGATGATCAACAACCAGACCAACGAGCTCGTCTTCGAAAACCTGCGAGTCCCGGCGAGCGCCCTTATAGGCGAGGAGGGGAAGGGCTTCCGCTACATAATCGACGGGATGAACGCCGAGCGGATCCTGATCTCCGCCGAGTGCGTCGGCAACGGGCGGTGGTTTATCGACCGGGCGACCGCGAGGGCAACAGAACGCGAGGTCTTCGGGCGCCCGATCGGCCAGAACCAGGGCATTCAGTTCCCCCTCGCCCGGGCGCACATAAGCGTGGAGGCCTCCGACCTGATGCGCTACAGGGCCGCGGAGCTCTTCGAAAGGGACGAGCCCTGCGGTGCCGAGGCGAACATGGCCCTTTACTTGACCGCCGGCGCCTCCTGGGAGGCTGCCAACGCGGCGATGCAGACCTTCGGCGGTTACTCCTACGACGCCGAGTACGACGTGGAGCGCAAGTTCCGGGAGACCCGCCTCTTCCAGGTCGCGCCCATCTCCACCAACCTCATCCTCTCCTACGTCGGCGAGCACGTGCTCGGGTTGCCGAGGTCCTTCTAGGCGTGCTTCCGCTCGAAGGCATCACGGTCGTCTCCTTGGAGCAGGCGGTCGCCGCGCCCTTCGCCACGCGCCAGCTGGCCGATCTCGGCGCCCGAGTCATAAAGGTCGAGCGTCCGGAGGTTGGGGACTTCGCTCGCGGTTACGATAGGACCGTTAAGGGCCTCTCCAGCCACTTCGTGTGGCTCAATCGCTCCAAAGAGTCTCTGACGCTGAACCTCAAGGAGGAAGGCGCCAAGAAGGTACTGCGTCGGCTCATCGAGAAGGCCGATGTCTTTATACAAAACCTGGCGCCGGGCGCGGCCGGCAGGCTCGGCTTCGACGCGGAGGTCCTTCGGCAGAGGCATCCCAGGCTCGTCGTATGCGACGTCTCGGGCTACGGCTCCTCCGGCCCGTACAGGGACAAGAAGGCCTACGACCTGCTCGTCCAGTGCGAGGCCGGACTCGTGTCCATCACCGGTACCCCCGAGGCCCCCTCGAAGGTAGGGGTTTCCATCGCGGACATAGCCTGCGGTATGTACGCGTACTCAGGAATCCTGGCGGCGCTGTTCCGGCGAGAGCGGACCGGTGAGGGTGCCAACCTCGAAGTTTCGCTCTTTGAGGCGCTCGCAGAGTGGATGGGCTTCCCCGCCTACTACGCCATGTACGGTGGCAAAGAGCCGCCCAGGACCGGGGCGAGCCACGCCGCCATCGCCCCTTACGGTCCCTTCGAATGCGGCGACGGGGAGACGATCTTCCTGGGCCTCCAGAACGAGCGGGAGTGGGAGAGGTTCTGCGAGGTGGTGCTAGAACGGCCCGCCCTGGCCGACGACGAACGCTTCGAAAGCAACTCGGAGCGCGTCGAAAACGTGGACGCGCTGCGCCAGGCGATCGAAGGCATCCTCGCGCAGCTCTCCTCCGAAGAAGCCATAGAACGCCTCGATGAGGCAAAGATAGCCAACGCCCGGATGAGGAACGTCCGAGGCTTCCTCGACCATCCCCAGCTCGAAGCCCGGGACCGGTGGAAGGAGGTGGGATCCTCGGTCGGCCCTTTGCACGCCCTCGTCCCACCGGCGACCTTTGATGGCGAGGAGCCGGTCATGGCCCCTATCCCCTCCGTCGGAGAGCACACCGCCGACATACTCGCCGAGCTTGGCTACGACGATGATGCTGTAGCCACCCTACGGCAGTCATCGGCCATTTGAGCGGTCGTCGAGATCTTGTGTCCCGCGAGGTAGTTCCACCGGCCCTTCGTGACGTCAGGCGTCGAGCAGCAGGCTGCCCCCTACACATCGCCCGAGCCTGTTTGCTCGCGAAACGCCCGTTTCTCTCGAGACTGCCACGCCGGAGTCAGACCTCCTCTAAGACCCGCATCGCCGAACTTTGGTGATCGGCGTGAGCCGCACGGGCCAATACGAGCGTCTCTTGCGTGTGCTGCAAGCCAGGACGGGTGCAACATCGGCTGAACGCCTTACTTCAAAAGGATTGAGTCCGATCTACGGTCCCGAGGTTGAGGCTGCGGGCCGGCCCGCATGCCCGAGTTGCGAGGTTCTTTGGAGCGCTTATATGGCGTTTCTATGAGTTTTGCGGTATCTTAGTGTGCCTCCTTGTTCTACCCTCATCCCGTCGCGCATCCGCCGACCTTCTGAGTGGGAATCACTGGGAAGATCCGTTAGTACAGAACGCCTTAGTCACCGCTTCCGACGAACCCGCGTAAAGACGCCAGCCGACCGGAAGCCTCCGCCGCCTGAAGGGCGAGCCAGAGTTCGGCCAGGTCTGTGGAACTGTCCAGTCGTCGCCCCGTGAGCTCTACGACGCGGCGCATCCTGTAGACGAGAGTCTGCCGGTGCACGTGTAGCGCGTCGGCAGCCTTCTGCCAGGAACGGTCGTACGACAGCCACGCCTCGAGTGACGCAACGAGGCGCGAGCCATGGGTGGCGTCGTAGTCGAGGACAGGGCCGAGGCCGTGCTCGATCGCCCGCGCGGCCTCGCTCAGGCTGCGCGGCATGAAAGGCGAGAGGGCCGAATCCTGCGCGTACCTGGCGAGGGGCTTTCCGGTGTCCTTCGCGCCCTTCAAGGCCCACTGCGCCTCGCGGTAGGCGACGAGCAAGCGCGAGACATCGCCGAGTAGGTTGCTCAGGTCCACCGGGAGCGCCGGGTCTACCTCCTCGCAGAAGGCGCTGATAGCCTCGTCCCCGGCGGGCAGCAGCGCCGTCAGCACCGGGGCCCGCCGCAGCAAGAGGTGCGGGACGCCGCGATCCTCCAGGCGAAAGTGGAGGTCCGAGTGCTCGCCCGCACCGCCGTCCCATCTGGCTACGTAACAGGGCGAAACATACGCGTCGACGGCGGGTTGACCAGGTCGGTCTGAGCGGAAGCGGCGACGACTCGAGGAAGCAGACTCCAAGGCGGGTCCTGCCGTCGAAAGGAACGCCACGAGTGCCCCTCCGGGTAGGGCGTTCACCCGGCAAGGTCGGCCAGCGTCGAGGGCACCGGCTACGGTGCGTACTGACACGTTTTCTGCTTTCGGAAGGGTTTCGGGTCTTCGAGGTGGAGGGTCCGAACCGCAGCACCAACGCGCCTTCGCCAAGAGCGACACCACGGACGCGGAAGCGGCGCCTAGGGCCGTGCTCGCGGGTACCGTTCTGAACCTTCCAAAGGGGGCATGGATGGCAAGGCTGAGGCGATCCGCGCCCTGCAGGTGGTCCCCCGCTCGACGCTGAAGACCAGGACCCAAGCGGCAAACGGCCAGGTCGAG
This sequence comes from Rubrobacter sp., assembly GCA_036520255.1. GTDB lineage: Bacteria > Actinomycetota > Rubrobacteria > Rubrobacterales > Rubrobacteraceae > Rubrobacter_D. The sequence continues at coordinate 4,729 of DATDKB010000050.1, forward strand.
CCGCTCGACGACCCTGAGGCGCCATATACACTCGAGCCGCTCCACGTCTACACCCCTGAAGATATGGTACCCGCCTTCGGTATGTCAACATTAGATGAAACATTTAGAATGATCCTTCAGTCGGCACGACCGAAGGAGGCGTGGTGAAGGATGGAAAAACGCCGCTTGATTACACCCTCCAACGTGCTGGCGGCTGGGATCAAGCCGTTCCCCGACCATCGTACGCGATAGTTCGTGGAGGTGCCCGTCCGGGTCACCAAGAACCTCTAGCAAGTTTCACCCACCGAGAAAGACTTACTAATGAGCACTGTCGGTAGAATTGGAACTTTCGAGGACGCGCTCCGGAACCTCTTCTTCCTGCGACAGAGTTCCCTCATGGTGAGCTTAGTTCAATCCGCAATCGTGGGAAGGAGCCGAGGCTCATGTACGATGTGATAGTGGTTGGCCTCGGCGGGATGGGCAGCGCTACCGCCTACCAACTCGTCGGACGTGGCAAGAAGGTGCTCGGACTGGAGCGGCACACGCCCGCGCACGATCGAGGATCCAGCCACGGCGGCTCCCGCCTCATCCGCCAGGCGTACTTTGAGGATCCGGCCTACGTGCCGCTCGTGCTCCGGGCGTACGAGCTGTGGGAGCGGCTGGAGGCAGAGACCGGCCAAGACCTGATGACGCTCTGTGGCGGGCTGATGCTCGGGCCGCGGGGTAGCGTGGTCCTCGAAGGCAGCCTCCGAAGCGCCCGCGAGCACAACCTACCCTGCGAATTGCTCGACGCAGAAGAGGTGAAACGACGCTTCCCCGCTCTGGCCCCCGACCGCGAAACCGTCGCCCTCTACGAGGGGTGCGCGGGATTTGTTAGGCCCGAGGCGACCATAAATGCCCACCTAAGACGTGCGGCCGCCCTAGGAGCCGAGTTGCACTTCGAAGAGCCGGTGCTTTCGTGGGAGGTCTCGCCCTCCGAAGATCGCGTTCGGGTGAAAACGCTGGTGGCCACATATGAGGCAGAACGGCTGGTTATCACGGCTGGCGCCTGGGCCCCGGCACTGATCGCGGACCTGAGCCTTCCCTTGCAACCCGAGCGGCGGGTAATTTTCTGGTTCGAGCCCGAGGGCGGCACAGAACCATTTCTCCCCGGTAACTTTCCCGTCTTTATCTGGGAACCGAACGACGGCAACACGTTCTCCTGCTTCCCGCTTCTGGCCGGAGAGCGCGGCGTAAAGACAGTCTTTTTCCGCGCCGGCGGCGTGCCGTGCACCCCCGAAACGCTCGACCGGCAGGTGCGCGATGAAGAGATCGGATTCATGCGCGAATACCTGGACGAGTATGTCCCGTCGCTGGCGGGTAGATGCCTCGAAACCGTCGTCTGTATGTACACGAACACGCCGGACGAACACTTTGTAATAGACCTATACCCCGGGCACCCGCAGGTCTCGTTCGCCTCGCCCTGCTCGGGGCACGGCTACAAGTTCGCCAGCGTGGTCGGAGAGATACTCGCGGACCTCGCAGCCGACGGCGCCACTCGCCACCCGATCGAGATGTTCTCTTCAAGCCGCTTCCTGAGCGTTGAGGAGGAATCTCTATAGTCTTGTCAAGCGGCGAGAGAGGGGGTTCGAACCTCATGACGTCGCGCACCATCGCCCGATTATGATATCTCCGGCGGCGGATGATAGGCTCGCATAGATCGAATACAATATAAGTAAGGAGATGAAAGATTTAGCAGCGACTGTTGCCCGCCGGTATCGCACCACCCAGGACATGGTGGCAGACGGTTTGCGCCAGGGTATCCTGAGCGGTGCGTTCAAGAGTGGCCAGCCTCTGAGGCAGGAGCAGATCGCCGAGGACTTCGGGGTGAGCAAGAGCCCGGTGCGCGAAGCTTTGAGACAACTGGCCGGTGAGGGGCTAGTAACCTTCTCGCCGCACCGCGGAGCGGTGGTCTCGGAAATATCCTACGAAGAAGCACGCGAGATCACGGAGATCCGTATCTCTCTCGAGTCTCTGGCCCTGCGGCTGGCTGTTCCGAAAATAACAGAAGAAGATCTCGAGCAGGTGGAAGAGGTCTTCCGTCTTGCGGGCTCGGAAGAGGACATCTCCCACTACGCGAACCTCTGCTGGCAATTCCACGAGATACTATGCGCCTTCGCCGGCCGGCCCCGGCTCCAGAACATGATCGAGTCCCTCCACGCCACCTACGACCTGTACGTGAGGGTCTCTTCGAGAGAGGTTATGAGGAACAAGGTGCGCTCGCAACGACAGCACCGCGACATCCTGGATGCCTGCAGGAGCAAGGATGCCAACGCCGCCGTGAAGGCACTGGAACATAACATCTGGTCCGCCTTCGACGAGATACTCGCACACATGGAGCGATTCGAAGACCCCGGCGAAGATGGAGCCCGCAAGGCTGGGTATAAATAAAGACGCAGAGCCGCCGTTCAGAGCGTCACCGCGCGGCCGCCACTTCTGCTGGTTCCTCCTCTTCCACCTCGTCCTCGTCGACGATAGGTTGGGCCAGTCCGGTCCGCCCGCCCCAATAGTAGATACCGACGGAGACCAACGCTACCAGTATCTGGTCCCACGGGCTCTTGATCAGGTTGATACCGTCGAAGGAGCCGAGGTACGAGAGCACGAGCATGACCACGTAGTAAGAGATTAGCCACCACGACGATTTGACCTGCTGCGCAAGGCTCACCCGGTCCGTCGGCACCCACCTTCTCGCGAGCAGGTAGGCCACGAACAACAAGAGCTGCAAGCCCAGCAACCAGGAGAGGGTGTTCCACCCAGCCCAGTAAAGAACCAGCGAGGCGGCGATGAACGCCAGCGGGCCGATCACGCTAAAGCCTTTCAGATAGAACGGACGCGGCACCTCCGGGGCGTTGCGCCGCAAAGCGTACGCCGAGATCGGGGCAGCGGCGTAGGTGAAGATGAGTGCCGCGGAGACGACGCCGACCAGGGCGCCCCAGGAGGGAAACGGCAGCGTCCAGAAGATCGCCAGAGCGAACGTGAGCCACAGCGCCGGGCGGGGAATCCCCGTTCTTTCGTCGACCCGGCCGAAGACCCCGAACAGGGTCCCGTTTCGTGCCCAGCCGAAGGCGACGCGCGAGGTTGTGGACATGAAGATGTTCCCGGTGCCGCTCGGCGAGATGACGGCGTCGGCCGTGACCAAGGCGGCCAGCCAGCCGAATCCGAGGATCGTGGCGATGTTCAGGAAAGGAGCGCTGAACTTGTCCGCGACGCCCGCCCAGCCGCCGCCGAGACTGTTCGTCGGGATGCTGCCCATGAATGCGATCTGAAGCAGGACGTATAAGACGGTCGCCAATACCGTGGACGTGATGAGCGCGATCGGCACGTTGCGCTGCGGGTTCCTGACTTCACCGGCGAGACCGATGATGGGTTGGAGCCCCAGATAGGCGAACATGATGCCGCCGGTCGTGATGGCCGCCGTGATGCCCGACACGCCGAACGGCGCGAAACCTTCCACCCGGAAGTTTGCCGGCTTCAGTTGGGTCAGCAGGACGATGATGATCACGGCCGGTGTGACGTACTTGAAGAGGGTGATGATGGTGTTGGACTTCGCAAACACCCCGACGCTCCAGTAGTTGAGGAGGAAGAAGACGACGAGCAGACCTAACTGCACGAGCCATCCCAGCACCGTCGGCAGATCGCCGCCCGGCTGAGACAGCGCAGGCCACCACCCCGTCGCGTACTGGCGCACCGCCTCCACCTCGATGCCGACTATGCTGGAGAAGGCGATCACCGTGATGGACGACATCAGGTAGCCGACCAGAGGGCCGTGCGAGTAGTCCGGATAGCGTACTAGGCCCCCTGCCCGCGGAAAAGCGGCGCCCAACTCGGCGTAGACCAGGCCGAGCACAAGCAGGACGATCCCGCCTATCACCCAGGAGATCCACCCAGCGGGACCGGCGATGGAGGCGATTATACTCACGGCGAACAGCCAGCCCGAACCGACGATCGCACCAATCCCGACCATTATCATGTCTATCGCCGATATCTGTCTCTTGAGCCTTCCGTGCCCTTGACTTTCCATCGCCTGTCTCCCTAAATCCGTCTTGGCTACTATTCGAACGCAGTTCTCCGGCCGGCGAATTGCGCCAGGCTTCCGAGCACGTCTTTGGTCACGTAGCCGGCGATCGTGGGGTTCTCCTTCAGCCTGCGAAGCGAGTACTCGTACCAGTCTTTGCCAAACAACACGGTCACGCGAACTCGATGCCCCGCCTCCACGAGTATCCTCCGCAGATCTTCCTGCACCCCCATGATCATCTGGAACTCGTACTGATCTTTGGTGAGGCCCATCCGGTAGATTAGACGCAGGGCGTGCCAGACGAGATACTCGTCGTGGGTAGCGATCCCGACGTAAATCCCGCCGCACAGAAGCTGCTCCAGCAAGAGCACGTAGTTCTCCCGAACGATGTCGTAGTCTCTGTACGCCACCTCCCTGCTCTCCACGTAGGTGCCCTTGACCAGTCGGACCTGAATATCAGCCTCCACGAGACACTGCACGTCCTCGAGGGTGCGCCTCAGATACGCCTGCACCACCGCTCCCGTGTTCCCGTGGCGCTCGTGCATATCGAGCACCATGTCCAACGTAGCGGAGACGAAGGGCGACTCCTCCATGTCCACCTCGAGAAAGCGGCCTCGCTCCCGGGCGTAGAGCAGGATCTCTTCAAGGTTCTTCCGACACAGCTCCTTATCCAACGTGAGGCCGAGGTCGGTAAGCTTGACCGCCACCCGGTAATCCTTAAAGCCCTGCTTCTCCAGAGCGTCCAGAGACCGCTTGTACTCGTTCAACCTCTCGTGCGTGTGCCGCTCCTCGGTGGCGAACTCGCCGAGCACACCCACCGTCGCCAAACATCCCTCCCTGGCGAGGCCTCCGATCACCCTCACGGCGGCCTCTACCTCCTCGCCTGCAGCATACTGGCGCGCGATCCTTGCGACAAAAGACTTTGGCATAAAGGGTACGGAGTTTGCTATGACACTGTCCAGCGAACCCATATTTCTGGTGCGCCTTTCCCTTGCGCCCACCCGTTAGTATCTTATTATACAGTATCCAAAATAGTCGTGAAAAGGGGTTGGGTTAGAGGTGATGCATCCGGGGCGGACGTTTTCGGACTCAAACTTCGACCAGGAAAGTAGGTGGGGCGTATGCGGCTAGAGGGCAAGGTAGCGGTGATCACAGGCGCGGCCTCCGGCATCGGGTTGGCGACCGCACGGCTGTTCGCGCAGGAGGGGGCGCTCCTCCTGCTCGGGGACGTGGACGAGAAAGCGGGCCAGCGGGCTACCGATGAGATCGGGGCGGCGGGCGGCGAGGCGGCCTTCGTGCGGACGGACGTCACTTCGGGCGCCGACGTGCAACGGTTGGTGGACGGGGTCGTCGACCGGTACGGCAAGCTGGACATGATCTTCAACAACGCCGGCATCTCGATGATGAAGTCGATCCCCGATACTTCCGAAGAGGATTTCGATCGCATCGTCGCCATCAACCTGAAGGGTGTCTTTCTGGGGTGCAAGCACGCAATACCACACCTGCTCAACAACCCGGACGGCGGGGTAATCCTGAACATGTCATCTAACGGTGGCCTGATCGGGCGCCCCGGCGATCCGCTGTACTCGGCTATCAAGCACGCCGTGATGGGCCTGACGAAGTCGCTCGCCCTGACCTACGCCGACCGGAAGGTCCGGGTGAACGCGCTGTGTCCAGGGGCGATCGACACCCCGATGATTTGGGGCGGCCTCGGGCCCGACGAAGACCGCGAGGAACACGCGCGCCGCGTCCTGGCGAACAGCCCCACCCCACGCATGGCCGCGCCCGAAGAGGTGGCCCACGCGGCGCTGTTTTTGGTTTCCGACGACTCGAGCTACGTGAGCGGCGTCGGCCTGGCCGTGGACGGCGCGAAGGCGGCGGGTGTCTTCAACGCCGACCGCTACCGGACGGACTTCCAGTTGATAGAGTGAGGGCGAGATGGCCGAGACGGTGAGGTACATCGAGGACCCACCGCGTTCCGCAGAGCTGGTCATCATAGGCGGCGGGATCGTGGGCGCGGCGACCGCGTTCCACGCTTCACGGGCGGGTCTGTGCCCGGTGCTGCTGGAGCGCCGCGCGGCGCTGTGCCCGCTGACCACTCCGGCCTCCACCGGCGCGTTCCGGCTACAGTTCGACAACCCCGAGGAGCTCGAGCTCGTGCGCGAGTCTGTGGACCTGCTCTCCAACTTCTCCGAAGTAACGGGCAAGCGGCAGTATAATCCCAGGCTGCAACGCCAGGGATACCTATGGTGCACCACCGACCCGGCGCGCGCACAGTGGCAGCGGGATCTCGTGCAAAAGCAACACACGTGGGGCCAGAGCGACATCGAGCTCCTGGAGGAGGATGAGGTACGGCACCGCTTCCCGTACGTGTCGCCGGACGTGCTGGCGGCACGCTATCGGGCGGAGGATGGCTTCCTGGATCCCAAAGAGATAACCCTGGGCTTCGCCGCGGCTTCCGGCGCCGACGTGGTTACCGGCTGCGGGGTCATGAGCCTGCGCGTCGAAGGTACGCGGCTCACGAGCGTGCAGACCAACAGGGGTGAGATCTCAGCCGGGCGCGGTTATAGCCGCCGGCCCTTTCTCGGGGGAGGTGGCCGCGCTCGCGGGGGTGGAGCTGCCAGTGCGGG
>DATDKB010000051.1:0-14192 GCA_036520255.1 Rubrobacter sp.
GGGCGGTTCGCCCACCGCCCCCACGCGGGTTAGGAGGTCGCCGACGCTCCCTACGCACCGTGCATCAACCGTTCGAGGCGCCCGATTTGTTCGCGGCTGCCCAGCACGATGAGCGTGTCTCCGGCGTGCAGACGATCGTCCGCCGACGGCGTGGTGTCGAAGTTGCCTTCCGTGGTGCGGATGGCGAGCACGATGGCGCCCGTCCTCTCCCCTATCTTGAGCTCGCCTATGGTGCGCTCGGCGATGGTCGAGCTCTCGGGAACGAAGAATTCTTCGAGGCGAAACTCGATGCCTTTCTCGCCGCGCGTTACGACGTCGAGGAAGTCCACGACGAGGGGCTGGGTGGCGAGCGAGGCGAGCCTTCTGCCGCCCACGGCGTAGGGCGAGAGGGTGCGGTCGGCGCCGGCGATCTCCAGCTTGGCCGCCGTCTCGTCTGAGGAGGCGCGGGCGACGATGTGCAGCTTCGGATTGAGCTTGCGCGCCGAGAGCACCACGAAGACGTTGTCGGCGTCGGAGTCGACGGCCGCGATGAGCCCGCCCGCGTTCAGGACGCCGGCCTCCGCAAGGACGTCGTCGTCAGCCGCCTCGCCGAGCAGCGCGAGGTAGCCCTCGGCCATGCACTCTTCCAGAACCTCGGGGTCCTGGTCGACGATCACGAAAGGCACCTCGTCGGCCAAGAACTCGCGGGCGACCTGACGTCCGACCCTGCCGTAGCCGCAAAGGATGTAGTGGCCACTCAGCTTGCAGATTGCCGCCTTCACCCTCCTCCTTCCGAAGTAGCCCCGCACCGTTCCCTCGACCACCAGCTCCACCGAGGATACTGCAGCGTAGAACAGTGTGCCCACCCCCGTTATAAGGAGGAGCATGGTCCAGAGCTGCCCCGATGTGTCCAGCTCGCGGACCTCCCTGTACCCGACGGTGGTCAGCGTGATCACGGTCATGTAAAGCGCGTCGGAGAAGCTCCACCCTTCGAAGGACATGTACCCGAGCACGCCCACGACGGTGATGACGGCCAGCGCAAGCCCCGCGCTCTGCACCCGCCTGAGCGACTGCCGGGGCTCGTAGGATCTCCCCTCGCGCTGCTCTTTAGATCTACCCCGTCCGTCGTCCGCCACAGGCGGCATTATAGTCGAGCGGCTCACAGGGCCAGTATCCGGGCCATAACCTCGCCCTCATCGACCTGCAGCAACGCGAAGGTGTGCTCCGACTGCCTCCGCCGGTCCGTCGGGCTGCCGGGGTTGAGGAGCATGAGCCCGTCTTCGTCCTCCAGCCATGGGATGTGCGAGTGCCCGAAGATGATGATCCGCGCCCCCGGGAAACGCCGTCGCATCCTGCCGCGGCGTCCCTTTTTCTGGCCGGAGTCGTGGATCATGGCCACCCTTGCGCCACCGAAGTCGAACTCGAGCGTCTCGGGCAGCCCGGCTTCAGGAGGATCGAGGTTCCCCTGCACAGACCTGGTGGGGGCGTAGGTCTCCAACTCGTTCAGAAGCGTCGGGGTCATCAGGTCGCCGGCGTGCAGGATGAGGTCCGCCCTCTCCAGGTGAGGGATCAAACCCTCCGGCAATGCTCTGGCGCGATGGGGAATATGCGTGTCGGCGATAACAGCGGCGATCGGGCTCATTCAGGCATGGTCACGCGAGAGCCAAAATGTTCGTCAGGAAGAGATTTCATACGCAACCGTAGGTTATCCTAAGCGGCCGTAAGATTTCATACCGAGTCTGACCCTACGGGACCCATTCGTGCTGAGGGCGCAGCGGACCCGCGGAACGGAGAATCCACGATGGTAGCAATAGCCCCGTGTACGATGGCCGTCCTCTTCGTGTCTTCGGCATCCATTCAGGGCTAGAGTGGGACGATCTTGACCACGGTAGGAATATCGCCATACATCGAACTCTCGCGCCAACCTCAGGGCTTCCCGTTTTTGGGACTTCCCGGCGGCGCCTTTTCGAGTGGCTTCTTTTCCACGGGAGGCCCGGTCCCATCGGGGTGGTCTCGGGAAGGGTTCCGGCCATCGCCCGGGCCAGTTCTTGCGCCCTCTGGCTCGTGTCGCCGCTCGACTTGACGCCGAAGTAGGTGCCGACTATCGTGCCGAAGAGGCCGCTCAGGAGCGCTATCACCTGCGTCGGCTCAGTGAACACCCCGTTGACGACGAGGGGAAATGCGATCAGGAACCCGACAAGCGCCGCCAATATTCCCAACGACACGACAAAGAAATTTTCGAAGGAGCGGACCTCCTTCCAGATTCGCCAGCGTTCTCGACGCAAAATAGGTGATGAGCGCGACAAGAGAAAACACAACGACGGTCGATGCCGCCAGAATTGCTATGACGGTCGCCTGGGTTATCTGTACCGTCTGCGCCAGGGCGAGCGTGAACATGGGATCAACCTCCTCTTCCGTGTGCCGGTCTCGTCGAACGCGAAGGTATGCCCAACGATCCGGTGTTTGCCGGTTTTGTTATTATCCACCTTCCTGGCTTTGTATAGAATCCTGGGTACGGGCATACTCATAAGAGCAGGCAGTGGTTGTGCCACGGCGCTGCGAACGTTCGTGACCTCTCCAGCAACTCGAAGGGCAAGCCCCGGGCACGTAGGCTGCCGGCGACGGCGAGGCCAGCAGGGCCAGCGCCAACTACCAGCGTGTGCGACCGTGTGTCCATCAGACCCAGCCTAGCACGTCACGCACGTTCCACACCACACATATCTCGGACGGCGCTGCCGAAACTATGGAGTACAAGCAGACGGTCTATACTGTCCCGATGAGACCCATTTGCTTCATTTCCGACTATGGTCTCTCCGGCGAGCTCGTGGGGATCTGCAATGGCGTGATGCTGGGCATTGCGCCTGGGGTCTCCATAATCGACGTAACCCACAGCGTACCCGAGTTCGACGTGGTAAGGGGGGCCGAGACGCTGCGGCACGCCACCGGGTACATGCCCGACGACGCGGTGTACCTTGCGGTCATAGATCCGGATGACAAGCTGGTGAGGCGGGAGCTCGCCGCCGAGACGGAGAGCGGGGCCTGCCTGGTGGGACCGGACAACGGGCTGCTCCTACCCGCCGCTGAGGCCCTTGGTGGGGTCGCGCGAGCAGTACTACTCACGAACCCGGAGTACCATCTCCATCCTGTCTCCAACAGCTTCCACGGCCGGGATATCTTCTCGCCTGTGGCGGCCCATCTCGCTGCAGGCGCAGGGCTCGGCGATCTTGGGGAAGACGTGGCCCCGGCGTCGCTGTCCCCCATCAACTTCCCCGTGGCGCGCAGGGAGGACGGTTATCTTGCGGCCGAGATCATCGACATCGACAGTTTCGGGAACGCCAGGCTCTCCGCAACGCCGGAAGATCTCGACCTGAGTTACGGGTCTCACGTAGAGATCTCGGTCCGCGACGAAGTCATGGACGCGACGTACCTGCAGACGTTCGGGTCCTCCGAGAACGGGGACCTCGTGCTTCTCACTGACTCCCACTGGCGCCTGAGCCTCGCCGTGAACAAGGGAAATGCTGCAAGAGCCCTCCTGCTCTCCACGGGAGACAAGATCCGCATAGAACCGCGCCAGGAACCGGCCGTTTAGAGCACGCTTCGGGCCCAAAGGCTCTCGCTTGTCAGCGTTTCGGCACGCTGCTTTCAGCCATATCGCGTCCGTTTGGATGGAAGCGCCTTTCGGACTCGGTGGGTAAGACATGACCTTACCGTACGCGTCATTCTCGCGCAGGCGGGAAATTACTGCTACCAGGGGTCTGCGTGGCGATTCACGCTTCGCGCCGGCCAGCGCTAGTTGGGGGCCGTATTTTCTTTGGAGCGCGAGTATTGTTGCGTAGCTGGTTCGAAGCTGACCGCAAGTTCGCGTCTTTTGAACGGGTACTTGCGAAAAACTTCTACCCGCCCGTTCTCGACCTCGATGACGTTGTAGCAGGGGCGGGTGTCCCCCCTGACGCGCAGGGTCGAGGCGGTGCCGGCGTTTACTATGAGCATGTCCTCGAGCTTCCAGGAGTAGGGCACGTGCTTGTGGCCCGAGAGGACGAGGTTTACGCCCACGTCCACGAGCCTTTGCAGAACGTCCCCCGCGTCGTAGACGATGTTTCGTTCGCGTCCCGTTCCCGGTAGGGGGATGAGGTGGTGGTGGACGACGAAGATCTTTAGCTTCTCACCGGCCTTAGAGAAGGTGCCCGTGATGAACTCGTAGTGCTCCCGGCCAACCTGCCCGTCGTTCAGGTCGGGCTCCGAAGAATCGACCCCGACCAGGATGACCTCGTCGAGATCCAGGACCGAGCGACGCACGCCGAAGAGACGCTCGAAGTGCAAGTAGCCGACGTTCCTGGCGTCGTGGTTGCCCGGGATAACCATGACGTGCTCGCACTCTATGCGGTCGATAAACCCGGCGGCCTCTTCGAACTCCTCCCTGTAGCCGGCGTCGGTAAGGTCGCCGGAGACCACGACCACGGCCGGGTTCATGCGGTTTACCTCGATGATCGTCCTGTCGAGGAGGTCGGGGATAAACCGCGCGTTGCCGCAGTGGATGTCCGAGATCTGGCATATCGTCAGACGACCTTTTGCGTCCATTCTCCGCCCCGACTCTAGCCTCCTCTATCACCCCAGAATACTACAGGTGCTCGCCCTCTCGCGTCAGCGGTTACGCCTCCCGTAGGACTCGAACTCGGGGCCGAGGGACGCAGCATAGACCTTGCGCAACGCCCTGTTCCCGCCTCCCCTGGGAGAGAGGAAGTTGGGCTGGGCGCGGTCGAGCATGATGAAGGGAACGGGGCGGGTCTGTATCACGTCGTCGCCGTAGAGCGTGACGTCAGCAAAGATCGCGGTCGACGTTTCTTCTGACCAGGACTGGTCGAGAAGAAAGTTGCCGACGCCGTAGTAGATCGGCTTGCCTTCGTACATCTCTATGCCCTTGGGCCAGTGGGCGTGGCCACCGATCACCATGTCGGCGCCGGCGTCTATTGCGGCGTGGGCGAGGTCCACCTGTCCAGGCTCGGGGGTCGCCATGTACTCCATTCCCCAGTGCGGTAGCACGACGACGAGATCGACTTTGGGCCGCAAGCGCTTTATGTCTCTCTCCATCACGTTTCGAACGAGCGGCGCCGTGCCGGGGGCCGTCTCGGTGGCCCAGGCCCAGTCGTAGGAGGGCACGCCCATGTACGAGAGGGCCCCGATCTTCGTCCCCCCGACGTCGAAGATCATGGGCTCGCGGGCCTCCGCCAGGTCCATGCCGGCCCCAGCGTGGGCGATGCCTGCGTCGTCGAGGTGTCCCATCGTTTCGTCGAGTCCCGTGGTCCCGGCGTCGAGGATGTGGTTGTTGCCGAGGGTGACGCCGTCGATGCCGGCCTGGTCCAGCACCGGCATCAACCTGAGGTCGCCCGTGAAGGTCGTCGCGTCGGGGTGGTAGACGGAATCTCTTATAACGGGGTTCTCGAAGTTCGCGAGCGTAAGGTCTGCGCCCGAGAGGTACTCCCTGACCGCGCCCGTGTCCCCGGTGCGCTCGGCGGTGAACTGGTGGATGATCCCGGTCTCCGAGTAGGAACTCTGCTCCGGCACCCGGCTCGTGACGGCCGCGTAGCTCCCGTCGAGCGGAAAGTCTATCCCCATCCCCCTCCGGATGACCGTGTAGTACTGCCCGCGGTCGAGCACGATGTCGCCGCCGACGACCATGCGTCGCAGCTTCCCGGGGGCGGGAACGGTGGCATCTTCCGGCTTCAAGGGATAGCCTTCTGCGCCGGCGGCGTCCGGGTCGAGGAGCGACTCGCCGTCTACAGACAGCGCCTTGACCCTGGGTCCCACCTCGTCCCAGGGAACGAGCCCGAGCGCCCCCGGTGTCTTGCTCACGTGGTCGACCACGGCGACCACCGAGTCGAAGTCCTCGAACTCTGAACGGTCGACCAATTCCCTGACCTCCCCGCGTGAACCTCGCGCGACGGCGAGCTTCCGCGCCTCAGAGAGGTCTTGCATGCTTACGTCCTCTAGGGTCGAGCTAAGATGGGCGATGGGGACGAGGGCCGCCAGCGGTTCGGGTTGTCCGCCGCCCTTCGAAGGCTCCTGGTCGTCTTCGTTGCCGGCGGTGCCGGATTGCTTGTTTTGCGTGTCGCTGGACCCGTTTCCTCCGCCGGAATGTCCTTCCGGCTTTTCGGAGGAGCAGGCGAGGAGTAACGGAGCCAGGCAGAGTAGTAAGGCGATCGTCACCAGAACTGCCCGTACGCGTGGTGTCATGCCCCTCTTCACAGGTTCGCCGACGCCGATATGCGAGGCTTCGAGTCGGGAGGTGGTTGGATCGGGCGCCGTCCCCATGAGAGCAGGCTTTCGAGGCGGGTCAGCCTCTGGCGGGCCGGCTTGGGCTGCTCCCAAAGTTCCACGCGGAGGTCTTCACCTTCTGCGAAGACGCGCACGTGGGTCAGGACGAACTTCGAAACGAAGACCGGCGGGCCTTTCAGGTGCGGCGAGACGGGCTGCAACTGGCGCAAAAAACATCCCGAGTTGACCAGGACGCTGCGCCTTCCGTTCGGCCTCTTTAGCTCGGAGAGCGAGGGCAGGTGCGTGTGGCCCGAGACGAAGACGTCTATTGTCGTGGGATCGAGTGAAGGGTTCATCGGTGGCCTCCGGTTTCCCGTCAGGATCTCCTTTACCTTGTTCACGGAGTCCTCGGCCGGGGAGTAGTGGGGGTGGCTCGCTTGCGGGCTCACCTTTCTCAGGGTATGGCGCAAAGCGCGCCTGAGAACCACGAAAAAGATCGCGAACAGCGCCAGGATCACAAGGGCGTAGAAGCTCATATCGACGAATATCACGTGGAACTCAGGCAGCTCCCGGTAGCCCCCGAACAGGCGCAACCCGAGGCCCTGTTGCAGCGCGATAAAGTAGATCGCCAGCCTGTAGAGCATGTAGATCACGACCAGGGGGATCAGGAGAAACGTGATCACCTTCCCGACAAAGTTGTAGAAGTAGCGGCTCGCAACCCAACCCGGTATCGCCACTAGCGGGTAGACCATCTTTATCTCCGCGAGGTCGAGGCCAGGGGAGATCTCCCCGTAGGGCGCGATGCGCCTGGTGAAATCCATGACGACGTGGTGACCTAGCGGCGTGTCCAGGCCGTCGCGGTAGTCCTCGACCGTGTTGGCTTCGTCCAACTGGTTTCCATGCTCGCAGTAGATCACACGCCGCTTACTACCGGCTTCTACGGAAGCGAGGTAGTAGTAGGCGAACTCGTCCACCAACCCCAGACGCCGCAGGGTCTCCTGAATCCCGGGGTTCCACCAACCTTCGGCGTCGTGGTTGCCGGGGATGTAGACGACCCGTTTTCCTTCCCTCGCCTTAAACCGTTTAAGGGCGGCGAACATGCCCTCGTACTCAGGGCGCGAAACCGTGAGCAAAGCGCGGTCCTCGCCCTCGGGCACCCGGCCGATCTGGAGGAAGTCGAAGAAGTCACCGGCCAGGATCAACTCCACCTGCCCCTCTCGCGAGGCCAGCTCGTCGAAGAGCTCCTCCAGTTCTGCGGGCGACTCGAACCCATCGCAGCCCGGGTCCCCCCCGATGTGGGAGTCCGAGACGAATACGACAAGCGCGTTTTCGGCCAGCTCGAGCACCGACGACTAATATAATCGATCCGGGCCTGCAACGCGCCGGTCAGCCTGCTAGCTTTTTGGTTGCTGCCCTAGAGATCTTCGTCTTCCAGGGCTTCTTCTAGGGCCTCTTCCAGGGCTTCTTCGACCACGTCTTCTACTATGTCGGCAGCGAGGATCGTCTCGAGACCGTCGAGAACTTCCTGGGCGTCTAGCACGAACGTCTCGTAGCCTTCTGCCTGCGCCCTCTGCCTCAGGGCGTCCATCATGGCCATCAGGCAGCCGGCACCCCATGCGAGGTCTTCCTCGTCGAGGCGGGAGGTGGCCACGCTTACCACGGCGTCCACGCTGGAAGGTTCGATGCCCCCGGTTTCAAAGTTCGTGAAGAGGAAGCCATTCCTGGCCAGCATGCCCTCGACCACCTCTCTGGCATCGGGCATGGGCGGGGCCTCCAACATGGGCAGGTAGGCGGCGGCTATGACCCTGAGCGCCTGTACCTGGTGTATATCGTCCCCTTGCGCGTAGTCCCGAACTACTTCGAAAAGTTCCGGGAAGGCTGCTGCTTCGTTCCCCGTCTCGGTCATCGTCTCCTCCTCGTGTTGGCTTTCGTGTCAGGCGTTTTATTCTCGCGCCGTTCTCAGGGTGTATACCCTCCCGCACTGTAAGGTATCCGTTGCCGCGGAGAAATCCTCGCGGCCGGGTTACGCCGGGTTTCTCACGGGTACAACTAGGTTGGTCGAGGTCGAAGGAGGCAGACGTGGGAAGAAAGAAACGCAACGACTCCCAGAATCGCGCGGCGGGACGTGTAAGGGGGCGCGTGCAACAACGCGCGCGGGGAGGCGCGAAGCGCGGCGGTGGGGCTTCGGGCCGCAAACGGAACACCCTGGACCTCGACGCCATCGAAGGCTACGCGAACCGCCTGTCGAACCGTTCGGGTGGAACATCGGATCTCTCCGGGGCCACCTCGGGGCTCGCGAAGGCTGCTCCAGGTTTCGCGGGGGCAGCCTCCGGGTTCGCTGGCGGTAGCTTCGCGAGCAGGCTCTTCGCGGGTGACACCTCGCTGTCCGACGAGGACTTCAGAAAAGAGGTCACCGAACACTTCGCCCTCCTGGAAGAACGCCTGCAACGGCTTGAAGAGCAAGCGTCAATCTCGGGAGAACAAAGCACTGTGGAAGAGGACCTTCCACAACCCGAGGACGTGGCGGAGCCCGGCAGCAACCCGTAGTCGAAGCGCCGAAGTCCGACTTGCTGAAGTGCTTACAACTCCCGGTCTCTCCTCCCGTCGAGCGAAGGTTCCTCAGCTGGTTTTGCCCACCTGCAGTACTCCGGAGAAACGCGCGGAATCGTAACCGAACCTCGAGAACGCTTCAGCGTAGCCATTAACGGTCGCGTCGCCCGGACCCAGCCGGCCTTCGTAGTTGGTCAGCCCGATCGAGAAGCGCACGCGCCCGTCGCAGACTATCCTCTTATCGCCGTAGGCCTGGGCCGAATGCACGCGCCCCACCGTCTGGATGACCTCGATGCCCACGTACGCCCGTCTGGCCCCGGTGCACATCACGGCGCCCCTGGCCGTGGCCAACTTGGTCTGCGGATCTACGGTAACCGAGCTTACCACCAGGTTGCTAACGCTTACCCCGCCTCTGGCGCTCGCGGCAGGAGCCCAGAGCGCGTGGCGAGCAGAACCCACACCAGCGCCAACGCCAGCACGAGGAGCACGACGAGGTATCGCGACCTCCCTTGCGTAACCGTGTTTGCTTCCTCTTCCCCGACCCTTCGGGGTTCGGAATCACCGCCAACCCTTCCGCCTTTTCTAACCGCCTATTCCTGTTCGTCCATCTCTCCTTCTGAGGTGCCCAGAGGTTCCCTGCTTCCCCCGCCATAATTGTAACGACCCCCGGAAGCCGCGGCCACGGCCCGGAGCCCGCCGGCCAGATGCATGGCGTGGGATGTACCTCGGCGGGGACAGAACCGGGTAGAATGCGAAGATATGGAAGAGTTCTTCACCGTACCGAAGTTGATGGAGATCGGCCTCGATACGCTGAGCGCCGCCACCGGGCTCTTCGTAGTGGCCGTGGCGCTGCGCGTCGCCTCCGCCTTCACCCTATCTGCCCACCGGCGGGCCATGCGGGTGCTGGCCGCTGCCGCCGTGGTCGTCGTGGCTTCCGAGGTCGTCGGGATGGCAGCCGCGTTCACGCGGCCAAGCACGTTTACCGACGCCATCGAGGAGTTCGCGGAGTTTGTCGCCATCGCGGCCGCGGCGGCCGTGCTGCACTACCTGTACCGGGTGGAGCGGGAGGAGATCTCACCCCTCAGGCACGCAGCGAACGTAGACAGCCTGACAGGTCTGAGCAGCCGCTCCTTCTTCGAGCGGTCCGCGAGACACAGGGTCGAGCAAGCCATGGAGAACGGCACGCCCCTCTCGTGCGTCCTGCTCGACGTGGACGACTTCGAGGCCTACAACGACAACCACGGCCACGACGCGGGCGACGAGATCCTGCGTTGCGTCGCGAGGATCATGCGCGAGTCGGCATGGGCGGACGACCTGGTGGGTCGCTACGGCGGCGAAGAGTTCGTCCTGTTGTTGAACGGCGGGGTGGAGGGGGCGCGGGAGGTCGCGGAATGCATCCGTGAGGCCGTAGAGAGGGAATGCGTGCCGGCCACCGAGTCCCCACTGGAGCGCCCCATTACGGTGTCCCTGGGCGTGGCCTCCCTCTCGGATGAAACCAAGATCCTGGAGCGCCTGATCGCCATGGCGGACGTCGAGATGTACCGGTCCAAGAAGACGCGCAAGAACAGGGTATCGGTCTTCCAACCGACCTAGCCGGTACGCACGAACCGCCTCACGAGTAGGAACGTCGCCGATCAATCTCCTTCTGCGTACGGCGGTCGGGACATCCAATCACAAGGGCAGTGCAGGGTCTTGTGCGGATTGACGCATCACCCAAACGGATAATCTTTGTCGCTGCTGGTGATGGGGAAGATTTCGTAGAGGCCGAGCACCTCCCGACGCTCCCCGGCCGCCGTCTACTCCTTATCCCCCCTGTACTCGACGTGGATGTAGAAGGTCCGTCGGGGTACTCCCTGGCAAGCACTTCGGCCCGCCCGAGCGCCTCGGCGCCGTCGGTGGTGACGGTGGTCCCGCCGTGCTCGTGTTTGATGGGCCGCTTCAGGCGAGCGTCCTCGTAGGCCAGGACGTAGCAGCGGTAGCCGTGTTTCAATAATCCTCCCTCCCCCGCCAGGTTATATTATGACGACCGTTCGAGACGAGGAGGCGCATCGGATATAGCGGCTATAGTGATCCTCTCCTTCGCCGTGGCGATAGGGGCCATCATACAGGGTTCGATCGGCTTCGGGTACGCCCTCGTGGCGGTGCCCGCGCTGGTCCTTCTCCTCCCGTGGTCCGTTCCCGTCGCCCCCTTGCTCCTGGCCCTGCCCATGACCGTGCTGATGAGCGTCAGGGAGTGGCGTTCCATCGACTTCGGCGGGTTCTTCCTGATCACCACCGGCCGCCTCCTTGGCACGATCGCCGGCGTGGCGCTGCTGGTCTTCGTTCCGGGCGGCTGGCTCTCGACGCTGACGGGACTCCTGATCCTGGCGGCCGCGCTCGCCAGCTTGTTCAAGCCGTCCTTCGAGGTGCGCAACGGCACCCGGCTAACGGGCGGCATAGCATCCGGCGTCGTTGGCACGGTCGCGGCGCTCGGGGGGACGCCCCTTGCCCTCGTCTACCAGGACCGCTCGGGGGCCGAATTGCGCTCGACGCTGTCGATCTCGTTCGTGGTGGGGATCGCCATGTCGCTGATCGGCCTGAGGCTGGCCGGCAAGGTCGAATGGCGGCACTTCGTCCTGGCCCTGGAGCTGCTGCCGGGGCTGCTCGTCGGCTTGTGGGCCAGTCGATTGGTTGTCAAGCGCCTGAACGAGCGCTGGTTGCGCCCGGCGGTGCTAACCTTCGCGGCGGTGGCGGGCGTAGTCATAGTCCTACTGGGTCCCGGCAGTTAGAGCCCAACGGTCTGCTTATACGACGCTTGCACCCGCGAGCTTCTTATTTCGGTCGCCTCGGGGCATCACCTCGCCGACGGACCCCAAGGGCGAGGCAACCAACGTCCGTCTCATGCGCGAGCTGAAGACCCGAACGGGCGAAAGACGCGAACGAGTTGCCGGGACGAGATAAACAGAGTTCCATCCTTCAGCTCCGAGACGCTCGGAAGCGCTACTTGACACGGACGCACCGGGGAAGTGTAACTTAGGGTATAGTTTACCATTTAGTTAATTAACCGAAAGGTTTGTGCAAGATGTCGCCGGACACCCTCGATCGCACATTTGCGGCCCTGTCGGACCCTATCCGTCGCGAGATCTTGGCGCGACTCGCTAGTGGCGAGGCGTCCGTCAAGGAGTTGGCCGAGCCCTTCGAGATGACCCTTCCGGGCGTGTCCAAGCACCTCAAGGTGCTCGAGCGCGCCGGTCTGATCTCCCGCGGTCGGGTGGCGCAGTCGCGGCCCTGCCGGTTGGAAGCCGCCCCGCTGCGGGGGGCTGCCGATTGGGTGGGGCGGTACCGCCGTTTCTGGGAGGAAGGCTTCGACCGCCTAAACGACTACCTGCGGGGGCTACAAAGTGGGGAGGACGAGGGTGGCGGAAGGGGGTGATCCCGGCGGCCGGCCGGCGGGGCCGGAGCTCGTCGTGACGCGCGTCTTCGGCGCGCCGCGTGGGCTTGTGTTCAGGACCTGGACGGAGCCCGAGCGTCTGAAGCGCTGGTGGGGCCCAAGGACTTCACGATGCCTTTCTGCGAGATCGACCCCCGCCCTGGCGGCGTCTTCCTGCGCTGCATGCGCTCGCCCGAGGGCCGCGATTTCTGGGTGACGGGCGTGTTCCGCGAGGTCATCGTGCCCGAGAGGCTCGTCTTCACCGACTCCTTCGCGGACGCGGAGGGCAACGTCGTCCCGGCTGTGGAGTACAGGATGGGGCCAGACACGCCGGTGGAACGACTCGTCACGGTGATGTTCGAGGAGCACGCGGGCTCGACGAGGGTCACCGTCAGGCACGCCGGTTTCCCGCCTGCCGCGGAGCGCGAGCTGGTCCGGCACGGCTGGGAAGGGGGGCTGGAAAGCCTCGCCGAATACGTGGCGAGCGCGTGAGGATGCTATCGTCGACGATGACGCGAGATGGGGCAGGGGCGAAAGGGAGACGAGAGGAGGACCCGATGAGAAGGGTCGTGGTGTCGACCAACGTGGCGCTCGACGGCGTTATGGAGGCGCCGGACCGGTGGTTCTTCCGGTTCTGGAGCGACGAGCTGTCGGAATCCGCGCACGACGAGCTCCTCCGGAGCGACGCCCTGCTGCTCGGGAGGGTTACGTACCAGGAGTTCGTCGAGTTCTGGCCTACCGCGACCAACGAGCCGGAAATCGCACACAGGATGAACGGCCTGCCCAAGTACGTCGCCTCGACGGCCCTCGGGGAGCCGCTGGAGTGGAGCAACTCGACGCTCATCAAGGGCAATGTGGCCGAGGAGGTGGCGAGGCTGAAGCGGGGGCCCGGCGGGGACATCCTGCTGCTTGCCAGCGCGGAACTCATGCAAACCCTGATGGAGCAAGACCTCGTTGACGAATACAGGCTCCGGGTCACCCCCATCGTCGCGGGGCGTGGGAAACGCCTCTTCGCGGACGCGGGCGATGCCAGGACCCTGAGGCTCGTGGGAACGAAGACGTTCGGCTCGGGCGTCGTCGGCCTCACGTTCCAGTCGGTGGGAAATCAACCGTAGATCCCGAAGGAGGGACATGAAGCTGCTACTCACGTCCGTTGGCGCCTCCAACGAGAGCATCCGTGGGGCGCTCGTCGACCTGCTCGGCAAACCCATCGAGGAGTGCCGAGCGGTCCAGATAAACACGGCCCTCTACGCCTCCCCGAACGGTCCGGAGGACGCCTAGGAGATGGTCAAGCACTACGACGAGATGGGATGGAAGGAGCTCGGCATCCTGGAGCTCACCGCCATGCCCACCATCGAGGAGGAGCACTGGCTGCCGTTCGTCGAGTCCTCGGACGCCATCCTGGTGAGCGGCGGCAACACCGGGTACCTGAGCTACTGGTTGCAGGAGTCCGGCTTCGCCGATAAGCTGCCCGGGCTACTCGAAAGGAGCGTTTACTTCGGGTTCAGCGCCGGCAGCACCATGGTCGCTCCGGGCCAGAATCACGACCCGGAGCGCTTGAAGCGGGAGGGGATCTACTACTACGACGAGTACGAGGAGGCCGCGCCGAAGTGCGCGGGAAGCGCGTGGGGCATGGGCCTGGTCGACTTCACCCTGCGCCCGCACCTGAACGCGGACTATTTCCCGGTGGAGATAGACATGCGGATGATGGAGCGGGCGGCGGCCAAGCTAGACTACCCGCTCTACGCTATAGACGACGAGACGGCCATCAAGGTGGTAGATGGTGAGATCGAGGTGATCTCCGAAGGGGAGTGGAGGCTGCTCGGTGCATAGCGCATTGTTCAGCCAATCAGCCGGTAACAAAGCGAAGGCGCCCGAGTAGCCGGCCTGGGCACCGGAGACCTGCTGAGGGCAGGCTAGAATTAGCTGCTTTCCCGGTCGATGGAGCGTTTATCGTCGTTACCGACGATCAGCACTACTGCGAGCGCGATGCCGGCGGCCG
>DATDKB010000052.1:0-4116 GCA_036520255.1 Rubrobacter sp.
AACGTGCAGGTGGTAGTCGATCAAAGGCTACTCTCCGGAAATAGTTACTCTCGACCCTCTCATCTTATAAGATAGTCGGTATGTTTTCGGGTGGGGAGCTTTGTAGAGAGCGGCGTTGTTCGGGAGGATAGCCTACGGCACGACGGCCGCGTTCACGGTGGCCGTGGTTGCCGTGGAGCTTCTGCACGCCCCGACGCTCCTGCTCTTCGCCGTCTCGGCACTCGCCCTGGTCG
This sequence comes from Rubrobacter sp., assembly GCA_036520255.1. Lineage (GTDB taxonomy): Bacteria > Actinomycetota > Rubrobacteria > Rubrobacterales > Rubrobacteraceae > Rubrobacter_D. The sequence continues at coordinate 234 of DATDKB010000052.1, forward strand.
GGCTGGCGTGGGTCCTCGGGCAGGCTACGGAGAGCCTCGGCCATCACGCGGGCCCACGCATTGGCGGCATCCTCAACGCCACGTTCGGCAACGCCGCCGAGCTAATAATTACCATCTTCGCACTCTCGGCGGGCCTTACGACGGTGGTGAAGGCTTCGATCATCGGCTCGATCATCGGCAACGTCCTGCTCGTGCTCGGGGCGAGCATCCTCTTAGGAGGCCTCAAGAACGGCGTCCAGAGCTTCTCGGTCGAGATCGCCGGCATCAACGCCTCGATGCTGGCCATAGTGGCCGCCGCGCTCTCGCTGCCGACCATCTTCGCCATCACCAACCCGGGCCCGAACCCGACCAACCTGAGCATCGAGGTGGCCGTGGTGATGTTCGTGCTCTACATCCTGTACCTCGTCTACATTCTCCGCAGCCCGGGAAGCAGCGCTCGGGGCGAGGGAGATGCCCCGTTCAGCAGGACGGTTTCGCTCGTGCTGCTCTTCGTGGCGACCGCCGCCGTCGCCTTCGTCTCCGAGGCGTTCGTCGGGGCCATAGAGCCGCTTACCGAGGAGTACGGAATCTCCGAGCTCTTCGTCGGGGTCATTCTCGTCCCGATAGTCGGCAACATCGCCGAACACGTCGTCGGCGTCCAGATCGCCTACAAAAACGACATGGATTTCTCGATGGGCATCTCTTTGGGCTCCTCCATCCAGGTCGCCCTGCTCGTCACCCCCCTCCTCGTCTTTCTTGGTCCCCTGCTCGGCCATCCACTGCGCCTTAGCTTCACCGCCCTGGAACTCGGTGCCCTCGGGGCCGCCGTGATCGTGACAGGCTTCGTCGCTCTGGACGGTAAGTCCAACTGGCTCGAAGGCGCGATGCTCTGTGGCGTCTATGTGATCGCCGCGCTGGCATTCTTCTTTTCGTAAACAGGCTTCAGGTTCCAGATATTGTGGCCGGGCTCCGTGGCAACCAGGCACGCCTCGTTTCGGATTGAACCGTCGACGTAATTGCGATTCTATCCTTACTGAACCGCGTGCCGGTTCTCTCCGCGGGCGCGCCCCGTCGTTCCCGCGCAAGCGGGAATCCACGAATAGTAGGAGGAAGCTCGCGAACGATGGCTAGCCCATTCGTGCTGTCGGCTTTCGCCCAAACCCGGCACGAGCCACCGCACGCCAGAAGAAGCCACGCTCCTGAAAATCCTGATGCCTCACGAAGCCTGGGCTACATACTTTAGAACGGTTTCAAAACCCGTAACGGTATCCTTCCATCGTGGCAGGCTCGAGGCGCGGTGGAGGGCGGCTTCGGACATCCTCGCCCTGAGTGCGGCATCTCCGAGGAGGAGATCCAGGGCTGCCAAAAGCGCAGCTTTGTCGTCCGGTTGGACCAGAACTGCGGCCTCGCGTCCGAGGATTTCTGAAATCGGCCCCACGTCGCAGGCGATTACGGGCAATCCCGACGCGAGCGCTTCTGCGTAGACGATACCATAGCCCTCATATCGGGATGGCAGTACGAAAACGTCCGCGGAAGCGTAGGCCTTGCCGAGGGTCGCCTCGTCCACACACCCTGACACGACGATGGAGCCATCTGTTACGTTTACGAGGGCGGCCCTGACGCGCGTCTCGTACGCTTGATCTGCGTCCGTCTCTCCGATCAGTTGGAGTACCGCGCCGGGGTGCTCGCGTAGTTTCCACGCTTCGACCAACGTCAGTATTCCCTTGCGTGGGATCCACTGCGCGACGCAGAGGACGCGCACAAGGTCGCCCCGAAGGCGAGGTCGCTCACCCTCAAGAATGCCGTCGAACCCGGGCGGTACGACGTGGATTCGTCGGGTTTCGACGCCCCGGTCTCGAAGTTCGTCGCGTCCGTGGCCGCTCATGGCGACGAGCCTGTCCGCGCGCAGCAGGGGCTCCTCGTGATCTCGCTCGCGCTTGGTCCCATCGCCAGCGACGCTAGGCAGCTCGTGGACCAACGTCACGACAGGTCGGGAGGCGCGCCAGAGATCCAGGTGTGGTGTGACCACGATGCGGGCGAGGGCGTCGACCACGATCGCGCCGTACCCCGAAGGGTCGAACATGGAGCCGAGCCTCGGGGCAGCGGCTCGTTGTTCCTTGGGCAACGCTCCGCAGGCCGAGATCTCCTCTACCTCGAAACCCCTCTCGCGCAGGCCGGAGATCAGGCGCGCGTTGTACAGATAGCCGCCTGTCTTACGGCCCGTGTCCCCCACCGTTATAAACGCGACGCGCAGGGAAACTCCTTCAGTCCAGAGCGTCTTCGCGGGCGGCGTAGGCGTCCTGGGACTCCCAGATGCGTACCACGAGGGAGTCGAGACCCCGATCGCGCAGGGACGGAGCCAGAGTCTCCCAACAGAAATCGGCGACGGCTTCGGCGGTAGTGTTGACACCGGCCAGGCCCGAGACCTCGTCCAGATCGCGGTAGTTTAGGGTGGCGGCCAGATTACTCACAGCCCGATTTAGTTCCCCGATGTCGTAGAGCGTGCCGTCTTCAGCGACACGTTGGCCGCGCACGATCACCTCTATCCTGTAGGTATGGCCGTGCATCCGTGCCGCAGGCCCGAAGTCCCCTACTAGCCTGTGCGCGGCCTCGAACCTCGCGGCGACGTAGACCTCATACATCCTGGCCTCCGCCTGATCTTTCGTAGGTGAACACGACCTGAACCGCCTCTTCGGGCCTCTCGTCGAGGAGCGGGTAAGCTTCCGCAGCCCTGTCGAAGGGAAGGCGGTGAGAAATGAGGGCCTCTAGATCCAACCGCCCCAGAAGCCCGAGCACCGTTTCGGTACGCCTGGTCCGATTCCAGCGCGGCGCGAGCGCCGGGTTGAGCCGCCCGACCTGCGAGGAGATGAGCCTCACCCGTCCTCTATGGAAGTGTCCCCCGAGATCGAGCACGACGGGTTTCGTCCCGTACCACGAGGCCACGACGACCGTCCCCTGCGTCGCCACGGCGCCAATCACGGCCTGCAAGCCGGCCCCACTCCCGCTGGCCTCCACGGCCACGTCGGCCCCACGTCCGCCGGTAAGCTCCATGCTGCGCCCGTTCAAGCTCTCGGATCCGACCGCACCGTCCGCGCCAGCGGCGAGGGCCAGTTTGCGACGGCTCTCCAGAGGATCGACGACGAGCACCGTTCTCGCGCCGGCCAGCTTCAAGAGCCTGGCCGCGAGGAGTCCAACGACGCCTGCTCCAGAGACGATCGCCGTTTCACCGAAGCGCAAAGGCGTATCGTGGACGACGTTGAGGGCCGTCTCCAGGTTGGCGAAGAACACGCCAAGCAGGGGGTCAAGGTCGTCAGGTAGACGAACGGGTATGGTCGCGGGAACCACGAAAACGTCCTGGTGCGGGTGGTGTACGAAGACCGAATCCCCCGCACGGAGATGCTCGATTCCCGTCCCCACATCGAGGATGATCCCCACGGAGGCGTAACCGTATTTGATGGGAAACGCGTAGCTACCTCGGAGCGTCGGTAGATCCAGCGGAAGCTCCTTCGGGACCTCGCCGCGGTAGACGAGCAGTTCCGTGCCCGCGCTCACGGCCGAGGCCACGGCTCCGACGCGTACCTCGCCGGGTCCGGGGGGCGGTACGGTCTCGTCGCGCAGCGCAGTGGTGCGCGGGGCGGTAAACCAGAGGGCTCTGGCCTTCAGCTCATCCCCGATCCAGGCCACCATCAGGGTAAACGACGCGCCCGCTGAGGATGAGGTCTACCCCGTAAGGTTCAACCGCCGCGTCGGCCAAGGTGAGGGCGCGAGAGAGGTCGCGAATGCCCAGGTCGCCGACGGCCGGTAATCCGTCACCCAGAATCTTGGGCGCCACGCAGACGGCAAGCCGGTCGACCAGCCCGGCTTTGAAGAAGCCCGTGATCAGGGTGGCACCCCCCTCGACCAT
>DATDKB010000053.1:0-4389 GCA_036520255.1 Rubrobacter sp.
CGTGGGCCTGGCGGTAGCAAGTTTGCGGAGTTGGCAGGGGCGTCCAAGCATTCCGATTGGCCGGCGGGATCAGGGCCTCGTGCTGTGGGGGACGTGGCTCGTAACGGGGGTCGTGTTCTTTAGTGTCGCCGGAGACTGGGACCCCTACTATCTGGCAATGCTCGCCCCGGCCGTCGCCGCGCTGGTGGGGGCGGGGGTGGTAGAGCTGTGGGACGATTACCGGGGCCCGGGTTGGCGCGGGTGGCTTTTGCCCCTGACGCTAGTGGGCGTAGCCGGCTTGCAGTTGTACATACTGTCCCTCTACCCGGGCTGGGGTCGCTGGTTGGCGCCCGCGATCGCGATACCGTGCCTGGCCGCGGCCGCAAGCCTCGTAGTCGCACGCCCGGCAACCGGGCTGGGGGTTGGTGGCCATCCGCTGGCAGTGATAAGCGTAGGGGTGCTGTCCCTCCTCCTCGCCCCGTCTATCTGGGCCGCCTCCACGATTTGGTACGGCGCCGAAACCCGGTCGCCTACAGCCGGTCCTCAGACGGGGGTCGGCGAGACGTCCAGCACGTTTCGCAGCGATGGGGACGCGGTCGCGCCCATGGTGCGTTACCTGGAGGCCAACCGGGGCGACGCCACCTACCTGGTCGCCGCCATACGGTCCGACCTCGCCAGCCCCATAATCCTGAACACCGACGAGCCCGTGATAGGCTTCGGCGGGTTCGAGGGGCGCGATCCGGTGTTCGGCGTCAAGGGTCTTGCGGGCCTGATAGATCGGGGCGACGTGCGCTTCTTCGTTATAGAGGAGCGCGACATCGAGCGCGCGGCAAAGCTCGACGCCGCCGCGAGCCGCCCCAGGCCGGGCGAACAGCAGATGCGCCCCAGACAGCTGCCGCGCCTCAAAGCACGCCTCAAGGCGTTTGAGGACACCCACGAGGAGAAAGAGGTGAGGTGGATAACCGACAACTGCGATAAGGTTCCGCAGGGATCGTGGCTATCATCGACCTCCAAATCATCGCAGGCCACCGTGCTGCTCTACGACTGCGGTAGTGGAGCCCGGTAAGAAACCCCACGCCGCGCGCGTAAGGGGCCAAGAGCTGCTACCGGTTCGGGTTCACCTCGTAGCCCAGCTCTACAAGCAGCGGGCCTGCCACATCCTCGACCGCCCGCTCGTGCTCGCCCGAGAACTCCTCTCGCCAGCCCCCGATCTGGCCCCGCCTGAACGTTCTCCCAACCCCGAAGAGGCCCTCCTCTACCGCGCGCATCGTCCCCTCCCCCACCGTCATCCCCAGGTGCCCGGCCACCCGCTCCACGACCAGCCGCTGGGCCTCGGCGCTCCCGCCGCCCTCGACCCCCACCAGGTCCTCGAACTTGACCATCGCGGCCCCTCCGTTCCGCTCCCAGTCCAAGAACTGCCTGTAGCGCCGGTCCAGCGGCTGCAGCTCACGCCCGCCAAGCTCTCCTCCGCGGATGGAGACCATGAGCCGCTCGCGGTCGGAGGGCAGCGCCATGTAATCCTCGTGCGCGAAATGCTGTTTCCTCTGCTTGATATAGTGCATCTGGGAGACGGCCACGTCGCGCGGGTCGCGCAGGATGCACACGACCCTCATGCCCTCGCGGCCGAAGAGGTCGGCCAGCTCAGGGCTGTAGACGCAGTGGGCGTTGACGAAGCCGCCTTCGGGGACCCCGGAGAGGCGCTTCGCGAGCCAGCGGCGGCTTACCTGCTGGGGCGAGACCACCCCGACGGTGACCTTCTCCCCCCTCCCCCTCAGCAACCGCCTGACGGGCCGGTACCGACCCATCACCAGATGCGGTCTTATCCCTCCCTCCACCATCTCGAAACCGAGCAGCACGAGAAGGCGGTCTAAGAGGTGGGTGCCACTTTTGGGTATGGAGTTGGCCACGACCCTCATGCAACCGCCTCCTCTTACGCCCCTACTCCTGCCCCTCGCGCAGGCGATCATAGACGGCCTCGGCTCTTTCGATGAGCTTTTTTCGTCTCGGGTTCTCCGACTCGTACTCTATCTCGTCTTTTATCCTCTCCCTGGTGGCGGCGGGACGTTGAACCTTCCGCTCCCACAGCGTCTCGCCATACTTTTTTCTTGCCTGTGTCTCCATGCCGGCAAACAATTCGTTGACGCTCTCCTCGTTGTGACGAAACAGGGAGAACGTGGTCCCGAATTTATCGTTTAGGCGTTTTATCACCTGCCCGAAGTCCCCGGTTACATCCTCGAAGAGTCCCAGAACGTAGCTCTCGCGGTACTGTTCGGCCGTCTCATAGAACGATATGTAGTACCTGAGGGCCTGATCGACGGAAATAGGGTCGCGTATTGCCAGTGACAGTACGGCGTCTTTCGGCCTTCGTATTAGCACCAGGGTGGGTATCCGCCATCTGGCCGCCCGGATCACCTGTGCCGGAACGTGAAGATGATGGGCGATGCGCGTTACGTCGAACGTCTCGTCCTGCGCCATGACAAAGGCCCTTCTGGCGAACGAATTGCCCGACCTCGGGTACCCCTCTATGACCACAAGCTTGTCCGGGGTTACGGCGCGCGATAGATCCTGGCGCGGGCGCAGCATTCGATACAGACTGAAGTAGACGGCGGGGTGCCCGCCAGCGTGAATCTGGAGCCACTTTTCGAGCCACAGGGAGGCAACGTTTTCGTCCAGGTGCGGCCTCAACCGCTTCTCGATGGCCCTCATCCCGCTCCCTCCCGTCTCGCCGCTCCCGTCTTGCCGCCTTCCATTCTACACGCTCTGCCGGCACCTACCTCCGGTAGCAGCTCGGGCGATGCAGAGGAGCGGTCGGCAACGGCTACCGGCTCTCGTTAAGGCGTCGACGCCTCGCTAACAGGAGCAGTCGCCACGCCCACAGGTCCGTTTCTCGCGCCGCTCCCCTCGGGCCCGAGGCTGCGAGGGTAATCCGATGCCTGACAAACGGTGGGGCCAAAAACCTCAACCGGACTTGTCGTTACGAACCCGTACCGTTATGTCTTCGACATAAGAGCGTATGTATGCCAGGAGCGCGTAGATGAACGCTGTCAGGCCCAGCATCTCGAACATCTCTTCGAAAGAGGTTTGCCCGCCCTTGAGGATCGTCGGGACGGCACTCGCACTCGCCTGATCGATCCTGCCGCCGGAGGAGGACGCTACCCAACTAGCTATGGCGCCGGAGGAGGACGCTACTTGTGCGCTGAGCATCTCCAGACCAAGGGCGCCCAGCAGGAACAGGGCTCCGGCAAACACGAACTGCCAGCGGGTGGTCCGGGGAAGATCAACGAGGAACCTTAGATACGCCAGCACCACAACTACGACGAACAAGGCACCGGGTACCACCCAAAAGTAAGAGATAGCGCCGCCGGGGGTGAAGCCCGTAATGTAGTGCAGCAAGCGTTCGAGTTCTGCGCCCATCGTCTCGTGTATAGTGGCCACTTCGTCTAGAGACATGTACAGCAAGATGATGGAGAGAACACCCCAGTGCAGGCTGTACCGCTCGCTGCGTTGTCTCTTGGCTACCGCGACTACGGCGAGGAGTACCGAACAGAGCATGAACTGCATCGACTCGAACCATGTAGGAATGCTCCGTTCCTCGCCGACGTCGAACAGCCTCAGTGGTCGCGTGAAAGCCTCGTCACCCAACGTGTACAGGGCGAATCTAGCGGCGAGGCCCGCCAGGGTGAGGAGCAGCACCGCTATGATAAGGGCCCGAACGATCGTCCGCGTACGGATTGCAAGCTCCATGTTATCCCCTTAACCCAGATCCCTCATGCAATGCTTCCATAATAGTACACCGTCTGAATAGTACACCGTCTGAACGAACGCACCAACCGCCCCCAGCACGGCTCCTCAGCCCCTCACAGGTTCACGGTCGCGTCCCACCCGCCTCGCAGGCGGCCAGGTTACCAACGTACGCCGGCACCGCGCTTATAGCAATTCCTTGTCGTCCATCTTCATCAGCCGTTCGGGTGATGGTTATGGCGGTCGTTCCGCCGCCCTTGGCGGGGTCGGCGGGTCGACCGCCGGTCCGCTCGCCATCAACCCGAGGGCCACCAGGATTATCACGAAAGGAGGCTGGAAATACTCCTGTGTGAGGGCGTTGGTTAGGTTCAGCAGCAGGTAGAACACCATGAACAAAAAGACCAACCATCCCAGGGCGTCACCCTTCCGAGCCCGTCTGAGGGCCACAGTCAAGGTGCTAAGGCAGAACGCCAGGAGGATGGTGAACCCGACCACCCCCGTGTTGAGTATCTCTTCCAGATAACCGTTGTGGGCGGACGGCGCCCCCGAAACCTCGCTCGATCCCATCCGCGCGAGGTTTAGGGGGCTCCAGAAGGCCGCGAAACCCGCGCCCACCCATGGATGTTGCCCGATCTGATCGATCAGAGCCTGCCAGAGTGGAACCCGCCC
>DATDKB010000054.1:0-2497 GCA_036520255.1 Rubrobacter sp.
CCCGAGGGAGGGGAGTTCTTCTCCATAGCGGACCTCGCGAGGGCCGTCCGCAAGAGGGCGTGGCTGGTCGTCCTGGTCCCGATCCTCGCGGCGGCCGGGGCCGTGGGGGCGAGCCTCCTCAGGCCGCCCGTCTACGAGGCCTCCGCCACGGTAGTGGTGGGCCCTAAGGAGGCGAGCCCGCAGGACAACATCTCGAACACCATCTCGGGGCTGCAGATGCTCGCCCACGAGATGGCGGTGGTGGGCCTGACCCGCTCGATGGTCGAGGGGGTCAGAAACGCCCAAGGAGACGCCCAGGGAGGGCCCGACGCCCTGTCCGCGCGGGACCTGGGCGAGGGCCTTACGGTCGAGCAGGTCGAGGACACCCGGTTCCTTTCGCTAACCTACCAAGACGGCGACCCGAACAGGGCGCAGGCGGTCGCCAACGACGCCGCCCGGGTCTTCGTGGAAGGGGCCGCCGAGGCGAACGGGATGGCGGGGGGCGCGGCGCTAAAGGTGGCGAGCAACGCGCCGCAGCCCGTCGCCCTGGAGGGCCCCAACCCCGTAAGGAACGGCCTCCTGGCGCTCGCCCTCGGACTCATGCTCGGCGTTGGCCTCGCCTTCCTGCTGGAACGCTTCGGCGGCAAGTCTTAGCGGAGGCACGAGTCGAGGTCCATATTTAGGCGGTCGGCTTTATGAAGAGGCGGGCCACGAAGACGCAGATGGTGCCGATGGCCGCCGCCACCTCTTCCGGCACGACGACGCTGGGGAAGATGGTCCCGATGAGCCAGACAGGATGATCCCCGCGGCGAGAGCGACGCCAGCCGCTGCTCCGATGTTCGTGTTTATGCCCATATCCTGCCCCTTTCTGTGGGGTTTCAGCGGGTGAAAGCCTGCGGCAGGTGGCGCCCCGGGGGGTGGCCCACGGCGTCCCACCCGGTGCGCTCCTTGCACCACTCGCAGTTCCATTCCTCTCGGCTGTCGTCCTCCAGCCAGCTTTCGTAGCCCTTCTCCCGGACGAACGACTCGCTCGCCGAATCGGTCGCCTCTTTGGGGTTGTCGTTTGGCGCCATGCTTCCTCCTCTGCCAGGATTTCCTGCCAGGAACGACGAATCATGCTTCCTCCTCAAGACTCGGTTTGCCCGTTACCAGCCCTTGCGCGTCACGGCCACCTCCCTACTTCAGCCACGATTCGGGCGCCACCACGTACTCCCAGCCCTCGCCGTCGTATTTCCGGAGGAGCGAGTCGGTCTCGCGGTGGGTCCTCAGCTCGTTTATCCCGTTCGGGCCGGGGAAGAAGTCGGCCTGCAGGAGCTTGCCATGACGCCCCTCGATTGCCACATGCCCCTGATTGACAAGCGCCGAGCCGGTGTGCCGTCGGAGAGCGTGTTTGGTAAGGGTGAGAGCTAGACAACCATGCAGGCTCAGACGTAAGGAAAGAACAGCCGCTGGCAAGTATCGAATGCCAGCGGCTGTTCTTACTGGTCTGGATTCGTTAGCCGTATTTCTGTGCCGTTTGCTGCAACCTTTGGTGGGCTGTTCTCAAGTCCTCCGAGGTCATCACGGGAAAGCATTCGACAGCTGCACCCAGTTCCTGAAGCAATGGCTCTAGCTTCGCGGGTATCTCGGACGCTTCGTCCATATTGATGACCAGGTATCCGCCCCGATTTCCGTCCACGGAGCCGAAGTACGCCACCTCAGGCTGCGTATCCGCGAGTATCGACTCCATTTTTTTCCCGATGCTTCCGTCCCTGACCCACCCGTTCGACTCGGACGTCGTAGGGAAGCTGAACTTGAACATACAGCGCACGCCTTTCCTCCTTTCTCGGAATTTTCTCTACCGGATGGCCGCTCCGAGTAGCTTTTCAGCGTTAATCGCTCACGCTTCGGGTAGAAGCGTCGCCAGATCAAAGGGTCTCGGGCTTCCCGCGCCGGTAGCGCTTGCCCAATCTTCCGGCCATTCATCCCTGGGCCGATCCCAGCACAGTTCGACCATGTTGCCGTCCGGATCCCGTATAAACACCGCCAAGCTGATGGTGAAATCGGCCGTTCGCGCCACCGTTACCCCGGCTCCTAGTGCCCGACTCACGGTGCTTGCCAGCGACCGTCGGGTGGGGTGTAGGAGGGCGTAGTGGTGCAAGCCCGTCACCCCGTGAGCCGGAGGTTCCCCGCCCTCGGTTGCTCGGGTATCTAAGCCCAGGTGAGGATAGTCTCCCGTCGAAAGGAAAGCTAGTTTCGGCAGCCTGAGTAGTACTCGGAAACCGAGTACGTCGCGGTAGAAAGCTACCGAGCGCTCGAGATCCGCGACGTTAAGGTGGACATGACCTACCTTAACCCTCGGATCAATACCTACTTTCGGTTCGGATTTCTCTATGCTCGTTGTTTCCACTATCTGCCTCCTAGGTGAGACCTTCTTTTCGCATTGAACTACTTCGATGCCTCAGACCCGGTCTTAATCGTCTTGCGCGCCTTGCTCCTTTCGTTGTTTCGTCAAGCTCTTTTTGGTGCTAAGCTCACC
>DATDKB010000055.1:0-2098 GCA_036520255.1 Rubrobacter sp.
ATCAGGTTGCCGGGGATGCTTCATCTGGCAGTCCTCCGCAGCCCGCACGCGCACGCCAGCATCACGGCCATAGACACCTCCGCCGCCAGGGAGCAACCTGGCGTCGTCGCGGTATTCACCGGTGACGATCTGGCGGACGAGTGGGCCATTGGTGTTCCCTGCGGCTGGCCGGTGACCGAGGACACAAACGTACCCGACCACTGGCCCCTGGCCCGCGGCGAGGTGAACCACGTGGGCGAGGGCGTAGCCGTGGTCGTCGCGGAAGACCGCTACAAGGCCCAGGACGCCCTGGAGCACATAGACGTTGACTACGACCCGCTTCCGGCCGTCGTGGACGTGGATGAAGCGCTCGAAGATGGCTCGCCGCTGGCGCACGAGCAGTTCGGCACCAACGAGTGCTACACTTGGCCGCTCGCGACCGGGGACATCGACGAGGCCTTCGAGAAGGCCAACGTGGTCGTAAAGGGACGCTACATCCAGCAGCGTCTCTTTCCCAGCGCCATCGAACCCAGGGCCGTGGTGGCGACCTCCGAGCCGGCGTCCGGCGGCTTCGTGATATACACCTCGACCCAGGTTCCCCACTTCGTAAAGGACATCCTCCCCGCCATCTGCGGGCTCCCCGACACCAGCCTCCGGGTCGTTGCGCCTGATGTGGGCGGGGCGTTCGGATCCAAGCTCAACGTCTACGCCGAGGAAGCCCTGGCTCTGGCGCTCACGCGCAGGATGGGCGTGCCGATCAAGTGGATCGAGGACCGCACCGAGAACTACACTTCGACCATCCACGGCCGCGGGCAGGTCCAGCATATCGAGCTCGCCGCCACGAACGAAGGCAAGATCCTTGGCATGAAAGTCCGGCTCCTGGCGGACATGGGCGCGTACCTGCAACTCCTCACGCCGGGCATCGCCGTCCTCGGCGCCTTCACGTATCCGGGCCTCTACACCTTCGATGCCTATTCCTTCGAGTGCGTCGGGGTCTTTACGAACCTCACCCCGACCGACGCGTACCGGGGAGCCGGCCGCTCGGAGGCGGCGTACGCGCACGAGAGGATCATGGACGACCTCGCCCGCGAGCTGGACATGGACCCGGCGGAGCTGCGGCTGCGGAACCTGATGCCCGCGTTTGACGAACCGACCACGACCCCGGCTGGCGTCATGTACGACTCCGGCGACTACGAGACCTGCATGCGCCGGGCCCTGGATCTCGCCGGCTATGACGAGCTGCGCGCCGAGCAGAAACGCCGCCGCGAAGCCGGAGATGTCAAACAACTCGGCATCGGGATTGGCAACTTCACCGAGAGTGGCGGCCTCTCACCCTCGAAGGTCGCGGCCGGCGTTCGCCTGCAGAGCGGCGGCTGGGAGGCTGCCTCAGTGCGGATGCGCGCCTCGGGCAGGGTGGAGGTCGTTACCGGCACCTCGCCCCACGGCCAGGGACACGTCACCGCCTGGTCCCAGATAGCCGCCGACGCCCTCGGGGTGGACGTGGACGACGTGGAGGTCTTCCACGGGGATACCGCCATGGCTCCTTACGGCCGCGACACTTACGGTTCGAGGAGCCTACCCGTCGGCGGCGTCGCGGTACACCTCGCGGCGGAAAAGGTGATCGAGAAGGGTAAGAAGGTGGCGGCCCACATGCTGGAGGCCGCCGAGGACGATATCGAGTTCGAGGGTGGACGGTTCTCGGTCGCGGGCTCTCCAGAGAGCAGCGTAACCATCCAGCAGGTCGCGGGCGCGGCCTACCTGGCCGACGACCTCCCCGAGGGCATGGAGCCGTTGCTCAGCGCCGACCACGTCTTCGACCCACCCAACTTCACCTGGCCCTACGGAACCCACGTCTGCGCCGTGGAGGTTGATACCGAGACCGGCAAGGTGGAGATATACAAATACGTGGCCGTGGACGACTGCGGTCCCGTGGTCAACCCCGCGATCGTGGACGGGCAGTTGCACGGTGGCATCGCCCAGGGCATCGCCCAGGCTCTCTACGAGGAGGCCCTCTACGACGAAGATGGCAACCCGCTGACGACTACGATGGTAGATTACATGATCCCCGGCGCGCCCGAGATACCTAACTTTATTCTCGACAGGACGGAAGTGCCATCCC
>DATDKB010000056.1:0-12840 GCA_036520255.1 Rubrobacter sp.
TTCAGCAGATGACTTCTCAGCACGCTCTGTGCGCCCTTCGGACTCCGCTTTCAGCAAGCCAGCACTTCAGCACGCCTGCTTTGCAGGCTTATCAGCCGGCCATACCGGGTTTGCCCTTGCGGTGCCGCGTCCCGAATTCGCGTGAAGGCGCCGCCTCCCCAAAACGCGTCCTACCGAGTCCGTCTGTACGGTCGCGCTTTCCGGTTGCGGGCGCATGCCGAGTCCTCTCATCCGTCGTTTCCCGCCTTCCACACCGTCATTCCCGCGGAAGCGGGAGTCCACTGCTGCCACAAGTCTGCGCGGTGGCGGACCCGTTTCGGCGTTGACCAACTTCACGGAGAGCCTTCACATCGATAGTTAGCCGGTTAATTATGGACAAAGAAGACAAGGCTACTTTGTTTCGAGGCGCACCGTACCGGCTCTCCCGCCGCGGATATCGATTCGGACGGGGCCTTCGCCGCGTATGATCCAGGTTGTTTGGCGGGCGTAGTCGGAGGGGAGGCCCTGGAAGAAGGGTGGGTTCTTCCATCTGTTTGCGGTGAGCGCGGAGCGTCCCGCGAGGTGCCCGAGGTCCACCTCTCGCTGGCCTGAGATCAGGCTCGCCTCCGGCGGCAACCCGAGCGTTGCCTGGACGGGTTTAGCGAGCTTTTTGTCGGTGGCCACGCTGGTTATGTTCGTTGGCAGGTAGCCCGTGTTCTCGACGACTAGCTCGATGCGGCGGAGGCCCGGCGAGAGCTGTTTGGTTTCGAGGCGGGTCCTCAGGCGGGGGGCCGTGGAGGCGTGGGACAGGGCGAAGCGGGTCAGCTTCTCGCACTCGGCCTTCAGGTACTTCGGCGGCGGGTTCTGGAACGTGAACTTGGTCTTCCAGCCGCCTATCTCGACGCGGCCGAGCTGCGGATGGTCGAAGGGTTTCCAGGGGACGAAGCCCTCGCCGTCCAGTTTCGTGTCGTTCCAGGCGAGCATCTTTAGCGTGGCCTCCTCGGGCGGGTTGCGGGCGAACTCGATAAAGTCGTCGACCTCGACGCCTGAGGCCTTTGCCATCGACCAGAACTCTATGGTGAAGGCGAAGACGCCGTAGTAGTCGTAGGCCCAGTCGTCGAAGGCGCCGGTTATGGATTTCTTCGGATCGTAGCTGAAGTCGTGGTAGACGGAGATGTTCGGGTAGCCCGTGATCTCCGTGCCCCGGTCGCCGAGCGCCTTGTAGATCGCAAGGTCCGGTTCTCTCATCTCGTCGTCCGGCATGTTCGAGTAGGGACGCAGGATCGCACCGCAGTACGTGTGGTAGGTGTGCACGCCGAAGATGTTCATGTGATCGAGGAAGAAATCCACCTGCGCCCTCGACTCCGGCTCGGACAATGGGTAGGGTCCCGCGTCCCTCTCTTCATCCTGCCAGTGGAAGGGGTACTGGCGGTTCATGTCGAGGCCGTAGAGGGGGCGCGCTATCTTCCGCTCGAAGCCATCGAAGTCCTTGAAGGTCCCTTCCCTGTAGAGCCTGTAGTAGGTGGCATCCGGGTCTGCCTCGTCGGGGGAGCGGGGGACCATGAGCCTCGAGTCTTCGTCGGAGGCGCGCCACTCGCCGTTTTCGTCTCTGACACGCATCTGCACGATGTTGCCATCGCCGTCCACGTCTTCGGGCTGTAGGCCCGGCTCTTCTTCCGGCTCGGGCCAGGGGCGTGGGGTTGCTCTCAGGGTGTGTGGGGTGGTCAGGTAGCGTTCGGCGCCGTCGGGGGAGAGGCGGGGGAGGATGTAGAAGGCCTGTTCGTCGAGGAGGCGGGTCGCGAGATCGTCCGAGCCGTAATTTTCTAGGAGGTGTTCGATCAGGTAGAGCGCCGCCATCGAGCCTGTGACCTCGCCGGCGTGGGTGTTGCCGTCTACCCAGAACGCGGGTTTCGTGTCGGCCGGTCCCGTCTCGGAGCTGGTGAGCTCTGCGAGCCAGATCTCACGTCCCCCGTAACTCTTGCCGATGGACCAGACACTGCATAGCCTTGGGTGTTCCTCCGCGAGCGCGCGCAGGGTTCGCGTGAGCTCCTCGTAGCGCAGGTAGGCGTCGAACTCGGTCTTCATGTTCTCCTTCCCGGTGGTGTGCGGGCCGACAACAGCCCATTATGACGCGAGCGGGCCACTAGATGTGGCCCGCTCGTTTGACACGCTCCAGCATATTGGGTAACGTCGTGCTCGCCCGCTGGTAGTGTACCTGGAGTGTCTGCGGGCATATATAATTGATGCATTCCAGGGTGTTTTTAGTTGGAGGCGGTAAGAGGCTGGAAACCACGGTCGGAACGGTCCTTGCGGGACGTTACAAGGTAGAGAGCACGCTCGGCTCCGGTGGGATGGCGGTCGTCTACAGGGCGGAAGACGACATCCTCGGTCGCACGGTCGCGCTGAAGACCCTGCACGACGAATATGCCGAGATGCCCTCTTTCAGGCGGCGCTTCAGGCAGGAGGCCCGCGCGATGGCCTCGCTGGACCACCAGAACATCGTGAAGGTCTACGACATCTCCCAGGACGGCGAGGTGCCCTTTATCGTGGTCGAGTGCGTCGCTGGCAGGGACGTTGGTGACCTGCTCGCCAACCGGCGCGGCGGACGCCTGAACGAGCAGTTCGTGAGGAGGATGGCGGCGCATCTCCTGCTCGCGCTCTCCTACGCCCACAGACGGGGCATCATCCATAGGGACATCAAGCCTTCGAACATCCTCCTCACACAGGAAGGGACCGTCAAGGTCGCCGACTTCGGCATCGCGCGCATCCTCGAGGAGGACGACGCGGCCGGCGCGCCGGGTGAGATCGTCGGGAGCGCCCGCTACATGTCCCCGGAGCAGCTCAGGGGGGAAGATGCGACGCCGCGGAGCGACGTGTACTCCGTGGGCGTCCTCCTCTACCACTGCCTCACGGGAAGGCCGCCGTTCTCGGGGGACGTAAAAAGCCTCGCCAGGCAGCACATACACAAGGACCCGACGCCGCCGCGCAAGCTGAACAGGAGGATCTCGCCCGACATGGAGGCGGTGGTCCTGAAGGCCCTCCAGAAGGACCCCAGGGACAGATATTTCTCGGCGAGCGCGATGCTCGACGACATAGAGGTAGAAGTCCTGCCCAGGAAATCGGGGACGACGGAGACGCCCAAGTCGGCGCGTCGCAAGGCACGCGGCGCAGGCCTCGTTTTCGCCACGGTCCTCGCTCTCATGCTTATTCTGGGCGGCGGAGGCGCGCTAGCCTCGGGCCTGATCGGGCTTCCACAGGGCGGCGAAGTGGCCAAAACCCTGAGCCGGATGAACCCCGTCGAGACGAAACCCCCGCCAGCACCACAGAACGCTAACGAGTCGGCGCAGAACGCCGCAAACGAGACGTCCGATCAGTCCGGCAGCCAGAACGTCGCCTCGGTCACGGATACAGAGTCCTCCCAGACGGAGACGCAAGACCGGCCCGAGATGGTCCCCGTCCCCGACGTGACGGCCTACTACGACTACTACGCGGCGGACGCCCTGACCGACAGCGGCTTCAAGGTCAGCTACGTCCGCGATTACCGCGAAGGCTTCGCCCCCCGCGGCGTGACCTGGGCCACGGACCCCGCCGCGGGAACCCCGGCCCCAGAAGGCTCCACCGTGACCGTCTACGCCACGCCCAAGGACCTCCCGCTGCCGCCAAGGCTGCGGTGACCGGCTAGCGCCGGACAGCACGGCGCTCCGCGCCTTCTCAGCACGCTGGCCCTTCGGGCTCCGCTTTAAGTACTTCGACTCGTCGCTCTAGCGCGTCGGCGGACGAGTAGTTAGCGATCGGTCAAGCCGAGGCCGTTCGAGTGGGATCTTGTCAGGGCTATAGACATTTGAAAGCCCTCCCGCACGCGTCAAACCGAGTCCGTCTGGACGGTCGTGCTCTCCGCCTGCGGGTGCATGCCGGATCCTTCCTACCCCTCATTCCCGCGAAAGCGGGAATCCACTGCTGCAGCGAGGTCCGTGCGCCTCCTGCGATCCTCGTCGTGCCTCTGGCATTCACCCGAACCTGGCATCAAGCCTGCTGAACTTCTACTCGCAGCCCCGAGGCTATCTAGGGAGGTTCATTCAGCCGGCGCGGTACGCTTCTCGTCTGAGGGAGACGAGGCGGTAGAGAAGGAAGAACGCTACTGGTAACGAGCCTTCGTCGCCTGGTTCGAAGAACGCCTCGTAGTTTCGGTTGGTGAGGCCGCCCTTGATGCGGATCGTCGCGTTGTGCCCTGGCCGGCCAGCTTTGGCCTTGTTGCACAGAAGGGATAAGCTGGCCTCGTAGGGGTGGTTCAAGTACGTGATTTCCGGCGACGTGGCGTCTCCTGCCGAGGTGAGGATCTCCGCGCCGGAGGACAGCATTCGGTAGCGGGATAGGGAGAGGCGTTCGATCCGCGCCTGCGCGTCTCCGGCTTTGAGTTCGGCGCCTCTGAGCCCGTGAATTTCGAGATCACCGATCTCCATGTTCTCCCGGTCGAGCAGGATGAACTCGGAGGCGAGAAGCCCACGGGCGTAGACCATAAGGTGTCCGGCCAGAGTCTCACTGAGCTTTCGCCAGGGTTCGGGGGCAGGGTCTTTTTGCATGGGGCTCATGGTAACCTTCCCATACGCCCGGAGGACAGTGAAGTTTCCGGGTTAGTGGGTAGGTCATTCGATAGACGGAAGAGGGTTTGATGGAGCTTAAGAGCAAAGAGGAGTTGAGGAGCGAGATCCTCCAGTACTGGTTGAGGAGCGCGTGGGTCTATCCCTTCGAGGGTCCCGACGAGCGCACCTACCTGCGTCTGACGCCTGGCGGGCGGCTCAAATTGCGACGCAGGATCGGCGAGCTCGAAAAGGCTCTAGGCGTCGAGGGCGTGGAGCTCGCCAGGCAGGAAGAGGCCGGCACCCTTCCCGTCGAGCGAGACCGGCTCGAGCTCGCGATGATGGTCCAGGCGTACGATACCGAGCGGCGCCTGCTCGGGAGCCAGGGCGCCGCCCTCGGAGCCCCCGCGGTTACGTTGGAACAAGAAACAGAAGCAGAGGACGTGGCCGGGGACTGAGACCAGATGTTGTGCCGGTGCGCGTGGACCGTACCTCAGCTTGTGCCGGACGACTTCCCGTAAACATCCTCAGAGAGGTGGCGTACTCACCATTGCCGTGATAGGCTTTCCGGGCGGCGCCTGTTCTGGCCAGGGTGAGGGGCCGTCAGCCAAAACGAGAGAGGGGGGACCTCTCTAGCAATCTGTCGTTCGGGCGCGTGGAGGCCGCACGTGGAGGGTAGATATTTGAGTCTCAAAAACGAGAGAAGAAGAGACAGGCGCAGAAGAGGTTCTTCCAATTACAGCAGTTTGAACCCGTTCGACTCAGGCAAGCAGAAGAGCAAGCGTCGGGGGGTTGCGGGGCCGATAATTATCATCTGCGCCATCATCGCCGTGCTCGTGGCTGCGGACTTTTGGCTGAACTCGGGCAAGATACACCGTGGCGTCGAGGTCGGCGACGTCTCCCTCGGTGGCATGACCCCGGCCGAGGCGCGCCAGACCGTCAAGGACCACGTCATGGGCCCGCTCGAGGAGATCGAGTTCAGCGGCCCGGAACACTTCTCCCGCAAGGCCAGCGACATGGGTGTCAGGTTCAACGTCGGAAGGACCGTGAACCAGGCCTACGCCGTCGGGCGCGAAGGGAACGTTCTGGATCGCCTCTCCCAACGCCTGCGCGCCTCCTTCGGCGGGGCGACGATACCGCCTGACATCGACTACCGTCCTGAGTTGGCCAGGGCTCAGGTGCAGGAGATCGCAACCCAGACGAACCACCAGCCCACGGAGGCAAACGTAAAGATCTACGGTTCCGAGGTCGAGGTCTCGAAGAGCCGTAACGGGTACGAGTTGAACCCCGCGGCCACGATGACGAGCATCGACGGCGCCATCGATGACATGAGCGGGAAGGTCAGCCTCCAGGGCGACGTGCTCGACCCCGACGTCACGACGGCGGAGGCCGAGACGGCGGCCGAGAAGGCCCGAGGGGCGCTCTCCGAGCCGCTCAAGATAGAGGCTAAAGGCGGCGAGAGCTGGACGATCCAGCCCGACAAGCTGGGCGCGGCCCTCGAGGTCACCAAGCAGGACGGCACGATCGACGTGAGCCTGAACCGCGACCGTCTCGCTGGCGTACTCACCAACGTCTACGACGACCTCACGGTCAAGACCGTCGAAGCCAGCTACGGCTTCGACTCCGACGGCGACGTCATCGTCAAGCCCGCCCACTTCGGGCGGAAGGTCGAGAGCGAGAAGCTTTTCGACGACATACAGGGCGGCATCTTCGACGGCAAGACCGAGTACCAGGTCTCGACGACCGTCGACAAGCCCGAGTACACCACCGCGGAACTCCAGGCTAAGAAGCCGACCGAGTTGCTCGGCTCCTACCACACCAACTACACCGCCACCTCCGATAAGACCCAGGCGCGCGTGAACAACCTCAACACCGCTTCACGAGCTGTAAGCGGCACGTTCCTGGCGCCGGGAGAGGTCTTCTCGATGACCGACACGGTCTCGGGGCAGAACTACGAGTCGGGACACGTCATCATCGACGGCGCGACGAGCGAGGCCCTCGGTGGTGGGCTCTGCCAGGTGACCTCGACGTTGTACAACGCGGCCCTCTACGCCGGCCTCGACATAGTCGAGCGAAACCCGCACGCCACCCAGCTTCCTTACATAAGGCCGGGGCGGGACGCAACGGTGTGGTTCGGTGACGCCAACGGTAACGGCGAGCTCGACATGAAGTTCAAGAACACCACCGACGGCTATATCCTTTTGCAGGAGTACGTGGCCAACGACAACTACATCTACGCCCAGATCTACGGCGTTCCTGACGACGTAAACGTGACGGTGTCTTCGGAGCCGGCCTATACGGGCTACAACGCTTCCCAGTGGACCACCTACTACACCAAACGAGAGAACGGCAAGGTCGTCGACAGGGAGCAGTGGAGTACTTCTTACGCGGCTTTGGTAGAAGACGGAAAGACGATCCCCACCTCAATAGTGCCCGTGGCGGAGGAAAACGGGGATTACCTCGGTCACGCGATCCCAGCAGCATAGTAGTAGAGCCCGATACCCTCTGGAACGAGACGGCCCCCGGTAGCACCGCTACCGGGGGCCTCTTTCTAAGCACAGCGCTCCGCGCCCCGCCGGCATTCCAGCAGGTCGGCACTCACTCCTACTTCGCGGGCTTGTTAGCCGGGGATTAGTGGAGAACGCAACCAAACGACGAGGTGGGGGCCGCGTTCGGGCTGCGGGTGCACACCGAGTCACCGTCCAGGCGGCGTGATCTTATCCTGACGAGCGAGGGCGTCAGCCTGAGCGTGCCGAAAGTGGAAGCCGAAGGCTGTAGCATGCTTCTAGTAAAATACGTTGCCCCTAAGCTTGTAGTAGAGGCGGTAGTAGGCGGGCTCTAGGTTGTACCAGGCTTTTGCGCGGGCGTTTTTTAGTGGTAGGTCCAGGCATCCTACGAAGTCGGTTACGTCGCCGCCGAAGCCTATTTTGAACCTGTAGACACCGTAGTAGGGGTCGTCTTCGTTGCGGTTTTCGGGTTTGGGTATGCCTACCATGTCGTAGTAGTCGATGCCGCGTTCCCTGGCCCAGCGCATCACCTCCCACTGCAGGAGGTGGTTGGGGTTGTAGGCGCGCTTCTCTGTGCTTGACGCCCCGTGCATGAACCAGTACTTCTGGCCGAAGGTGAAGACGAAGACGCCGGCGAGGGGCGTCCCATCGTGCACGGCGAGGAACAGGTGTCCCCGCCCCGCGTTGTGCATCGTCCGCATCATGTCGTGCAGGTACTCTTTCGGCCTCCTGATGGCGAAGCCCGACTTACGTTCGGCCGTGTCCTCCATCCAGTCGTAGAACGTGCTCCAGGCCTCCTCGAAGTCCTCGGGCTCGACCACCTCGACGCCCTCCCTCGCGGCCTTGCGGACGCCGTAGCGCGTGGACTTCCTCATGTTCGCGAGTAGCTCTTCTTCGGGAGGGGCCAGGTCAAGGGTGACGGTTGTGTCGAAGTTGAGGTCGTAGCGGGCGTCGTGGAAGCCGATGCTGTCGAGCAGGGCCTTCGCCTCAGCATCGTCCTCTCTGACTTCGGGTTCGATCTTGAGCGTGTGAACCCCCGAGCGTCCGGCCACATCTGCAGCGCCCTCGAAGAAGGCCCTGACGGCCTCCTCGTCGTCCCAGGGTAGCCAGGGACCTTTGGAGCAGTACATCAGGGCGCCTGGGACGGGCATGGTGTTGTAGAGAAGGAACTGTCCTACCCCGGCCGTCTCGCCGTCCCTCTTGAGCACCAGTCGCGTGGGCCTCCAGCCAAACTGCCGCTTGAACTCGCCCCACGCGTAGCTCTGCAGGACGTGGCCGCCTCCTGGCGACTCCTCGAGCCAGTCGTCCCATTGGGACGGAGCGACGTCGCCCACCTCCCTGACCGCGTAGGTGGCGCTCAACTCGGCCAGATTTCCATCTAGCCTCTGACGCCAGGCTTGGAGAGGGCTTCCTGGCCCTCCAAGACGTCTTCGGGCCTGCCGCCGGGGCGCAGGAGGTGCGCCTCGCCGTGCCAGAGCAGCACCTCGGCGGGTGAGGGATGGCTCAGGAAGCCCAGGTTAGAGGCGGAGTAGCCGTAGGCCCCGCTGTAGAACACCCCGATCAGGTCTCCCACCTCAGGGGCCGCGAGCGGGATGTTGTTGCCGAACGTGTCCAGCGGCGTGCAGCACGGACCGGCCACAGCGACGCCCTCCTCCGCCGGCACGCCTTCCATGCGGGTCAGGTTGAGGAGCGGGTAGGCCTTCCTGAATACCTGGCCCATGTTCCCGGTCGCCGTGAGGTGGTGGTTCATGCCGCCGTCCGTGACCACGAAGGTCTTGCCCCGCGTCTCCTTCACGTCAACAGCCCGCGTCACGTAGACGCCGGCGTCGGCCACCAGGTAGCGGCCCAGCTCGAAGAGGAAGCGGCAGCCTTCCAGGCGCGGGTCCGGACGGTAGGAGGACAGCAGCCCGCGGAAGCCTTCCGCGAAAGTGTCGAGGTCGAACTCCGTCATCTTCTCGAAGTAGGGGACGCCGAAGCCGCCGCCGAAGTCGATCATCTCGAGTGGACGGCCCGCGAGGTCGGCCGCCGACAGCGAGATCTCCAAAATATTACGGCAGTGCTCCAAGAGCGGCTCGACCTCGAAGACCTGGGTCGCCGTGTAGACGTGCACGCCGCGCAAGGTCAGTTCCGGATGGGAGAGCGTCTTCCGCACGGCCTCACCCAGCTCGGCCTGGTCCATGCCGAACTGGCCGACCGTGCCGCCCATGCGCATCCCCGAGCCCATGAGCTGGGCCTCCGGGTTGATCCTGAGCCCGACCCCGATCGTCTTGCCGGCCTCTCTCGCAATATCTGCGAGGCGGTCGATCTCGTGCAGGGATTCGACGTTGACGGCGAAGATGCCCTCGTCGACGGCGCGCTTGAGCTCGTCGTCGGTCTTGCCCGGGCCGGCGAAGACGATGTCCTCGGGCTCGAAGCCGGCGGCCCGCGCCACAGCGAGTTCCCCGGAGGAGGCGACCTCGGCCCCGGCCTCCTGTTGCGAGGCGACAAGCTGGCAAACGCCGAGGCTTGGGTTCGCCTTTACGGAGTAGGAGACCTCTGTTCCGAGGACTTCGTGGACGCGGCGGACCCTATCAGAGATCATCTCCCCGTGGTAAAGGTAGAAGGGCGTCCCGTAGTCTTCGGCTATTCGGCTAATGGGAATACCCGAGGGAGCGAACTCGCCGCCCAGTTCCCCGCCGAAGCGCTCGGCCAGGGCTTTCGCTTTATCAGTTTGAGTAAGCATTGCTTATCCCCTTGCGGTCGATCTTGCCTGAAGCCGTCTTGGGCAGCTCGTCCTTAACGAGTATCTCTCTGGGCACCATGTAGGGCGGCCCGTTCTCGATGGCGTACTCGCGGACCTTGTCCACGGGCCCGTCCTCGCCGCCGTTGCGGAGGGAGATTACCGCTATAACGTCCTGCCCGACGGCGGGATTCTCCACGCCGAAGGCGCAGGCCTCGTGCACGAGCCCCGAGCCGAGCAGGAGGTTCTCGACCTCCTCCGGGCTCAGGCGGTAGCCTTGGTTCTTGATCATGGCGTCCTCGCGCCCCAGGAAGTACAGATACCCTTCCTCATCGCGCTTGACCGTGTCCCCCGAATAGACGACCCGCTCCACATCCAACAGCTCAGGCGGGGCGAGCGGGTTCGGGCGGTAGGCCTTCCGCGTGGCCTCCTCGTTTCCCCAGTAGCCCATCGCCACGGTCGGTCCCCTGTGGACCAGCTCGCCCGGCTCACCGGGGGCGGCTTCTTTGCCCTCTTTGGTTATTACCATGATGTCAGTGTTCGGGATCGCCTTGCCGATGCAGTTACCCTGCTCGGGGGAGGAACGCCAGATCTCCTCAGGCGCCAGGTACGTCGAACGGAAAGCTTCGGTAAGCCCGTACATCAGGAAGATCTTCGTTCCCGAAGGCTCCAGCAACTTCCTCAGCTCGTCGAGGTTGGCCTGGGGTATGCGTCCTCCCGTGTTGGCGAGGTAGCGCAGGTGCGTGAGCGGGTTTTCGCGCAGCGATTTTCCGCCCCGGATCAGGAGCGCCCACAGCGGCGGCACGCCGGTGACGCCCGTGATCTCGTGCCGCCTGAGCGCCTTGAGGAGATCGCCCGGCAGCCTGGAGCGGAGCAAGTACAGAGTAGCGCCGGCCCGCAATGAGGTCGTGAACTGGCTCATCCCCGCGTCGAAGTTGAGGGGTAGCGCCGAAAGTATCCGGTCTTCTGGTGTGTTCTCCAGATACGTGGAGACGATCTGGGCCCCCACAACCACGTTGCGCTGGCTCGTCGCTACGCCCTTGGGCATCCCCGTCGAGCCGGACGTGTAGAGGATGGTCGCGAGGTCTGACTCGGAGACCTTCCTATCTTCCGAAAGCCTGTCGCCTTTGATAGCTTCCGCGAGGTCGACGTAGGAGCTCGCGGCGTGTCCTTCTGGCTTCGCGCCCCGGTAGAAGGCGGTCTCGACGGTCTTGGGGCCCAGTGCGTCGAGCTTCTGGGAGTCCCCGATCATAACCCTTATATTGCAGTCGCCCGCCAGGTACTCGACCTGGGGCGCCTTGAAGAGCGGGTTGACGTTGACGTAGGCGGCCCCGATGCGCGAGGCGGCGAGCATCGCGACGGTGGCCTCCCAGGACTTCTCGACGAGAACGCCGACCCTGTCGCCCCTCCCTACGCCGGAGTCCGCGAGCGCCGCGCCGAGCGCCGAGCTCTCGCGCTCCAGGTCCTCGTAGGTGTACTCGGCATCGCCGTCCACGACCGACAGAGCCGAAGGATCGCGCGCCACGGAGTTGTGGAGCAGGTCGTGGAGCGTGAACTCGGGACGGAACTTCACGCTGCTTTGCTCTCCACCAGGGTTGCTATGGAATCGACGGATCCGAAGTTGTCCTCGTCGAACTCCTCGTCCTCGACGACAATACCGAAGGTGTCTTCGAGGAACACGACGAGCTCGACGGTTTGCAAGGACGTCATAACGCCGTTGTCTATTAGCGGCTCGTCGTTGGTCACGTCGCGCCCGCCTGTAACGTTCTCCTGTAGCCACCCGCGTATGGTAGCCCTCGCGTCTCCGTTGCCTGAAACCATGTAAGCCTCCTTGTTTATCTGAGCCAGAAGCCCGCTTCACCGTCGCCGAAAGACATCGACCAGTTGGTGAGGTCGCCGGTCGTCTCGCGCAGGCCCTTGTCCTTGAACTTAGTGAGCAGCTTGTGGCTCCTTCCCCTGCGGCGGAAGAAGCCGAGGCGCTGCAGGTCGGCGCGTCTCGGCGCGGTCGGCGACTCTATGAACCTGTACCTTATTATATGCACGCCCATCCGCCTGAATGAACGCACCGTCTCGCGCAGCAACGCCCGCACCACGTCCTGGTGCCCCGGAAACGCCGTGAGGTCGAGTATGTAGCCGTCCTGGCCGTGGAAGGCGGTCCTCAGCACGGTGTAGCCGAGCATCCTCCCCCCCGACCTCACCCCGAGCACGGTCACGGGAGCCTGGGGAGAACCGGGCCCGTAGCGCCAGCGCAAGAACGCCCCGTCCTTCTCGGCCGTGCAGGGAACCACCGCGGCGACCCTCTCGAACAGGTCGTCGAAAGAATCGTCGAAGGAGTTTAGTTCCTCGACCTCCAGGTCCCCGCCGAAGCCGCGGCCCAGCGTCTCATCCACGGCCTCCAGCCCGCGGTTCATCAGCTTCTGGAGGGGGCGTGGGATCGGGGCCCGCGGGCGCGGGGCCGGCGGCGCGACGTGTTCCTCGACCTCCTGCGGCTCGGCGCCGAGCCTGTCAGTGAACCCGCGGGCCGGCGCGAACGCCTCCGGAAGTTTGAAGAGTCGCCTCAACGGTGCCGGAGCCGGGGGCATGGGCAGGCGCGAGACGTTCATCAGTTTAGCCGCGTACGTCAGGTCGCCGACTACCTCGGCGCCAAGGCGCGTCTCGACGCCTATAACCGCTGGCACCATGTCGCAGACCACGCAGTTCTCGGTCTGGCGGAAAAAGGAGCGCATCAGCATGATGGCCTGGAAGCCGTGCTGGGGGAGCACCATGTAGTCGCCCGGCGTATGGGCGACGACCCTCTGGCCGTCGATCCTGTAGAACTGCGGGAACGCCGTCAGGTGGCCGACGACCTCCCCCTCCTCCGTCACGGAGACCCAGCGGTACAACTCGTCCGAGAGCGGATGGTCCTGGTACCAGCGGTAGAGGGTGGAGTAGTACTCCACGTCGTGCACCTCGGGAAAATCCGGGTACGAGAGGATGCGCAACTGCGCGATCTTGTCCTCCAGCTCCGATCCCTTGACGAGCTCTACCGTCGTCTTCATCAGCCTAACTCCGCTCCGTG
>DATDKB010000057.1:0-17111 GCA_036520255.1 Rubrobacter sp.
CGCCTGAACCGGAGCCGGAGACCTCGGCGAGGTCGACCTCGTACTCCTGGGCCAGCTTCCTTACGGACGGCGAGGCGCGGCCCGCACCGTCCTCCATCTCCCTGTGCCCGTTGGATGCCTCATCGCCCGCTTCGGCCTCCGACTCGGGCTGCTCTTCCTCGGCCTGCGGCTGCTCTTCCTCGGCTTCGGGCTCTTCGGAAGCTGTACCGTTGCCTTCTCCGATGGTGCCGATCACCTCGCCAACATTAACGGTCTCGCCCTCGCTTTTAGAGATGGACTCGAGAACACCCTCCTGCTCGGCCTCGACTTCGAAGTTGATCTTATCGGTCTCCAGTTCGACGAGCGCCTCGCCCGACGTTACGGCTTCGCCTTCTTGCTTGAGCCAACGTCCGACCGTCGCGTCGGCGACCGACTCCCCAAGCTCGGGAACGTGTATCTCAGCAGCCACTGCTCACTCTTCCTCTCTTACTCGCTCGGGGCTGAGGCGCGTACCTGCGTCTCCTCCACGGCCTGTTCTTCGTCAAGGTCCTGACCGACGCTCTCGAAGGCGTCTCGCACGATGCCGGCGTGCTCCTGCTTGTGGAACTTGGCCGAGCCCTGGGCCGGGCTCGGACGCGGCGGCTTGCCGAGGTAGAGGACGGGCAATTCGCTGAGCGCGCGCAGGCGCGGCTCGACGAAAGTCCAGGCGCCCATGTTCTGCGGCTCCTCCTGAACCCACAGGATCTCCCTGAGGTTCGGATAATCTTCGAGAAGGCTTTTTATCCGATCCTCGGGAAACGGGTACAGGAGCTCTATCCTGGCGATGGCCGTGTCGACGGCCTCCTCCTTGTACTCGCTCCCGGCGAGCTCCGTGAAGATCTTGCCGGAGCACAGGATGAGGCGCTCGACCGAGTCGGCCCTCTCCCGCGCCTCGTCGTCGTCGAGCACGGGCTGGAAGGCGCCCTCCGCGAGCTCTTCTAGCTTCGATGCGGCCATCGGGTGCCTGAGGAGGCTCTTGGGCGTCATGATGATGAGGGGGCGCTTGTTTTCGTTGAGGGCGGCCTGGGCGCGGAGCAGGTGGAAGTACTGGGCCGCCGTCGTGAGGTTGGCGATGCGCACGTTCTCGTGCGCGGCAAGCTGGAGGTAGCGCTCCAGGCGCGCGCTGGAGTGCTCGGGTCCCTGCCCCTCGTAGCCGTGCGGCAGGAGCAACACGAGCCCCGAGGTCTGCCCCCACTTCGCCTGGCCGCTCACGATGAACTGGTCGATCATGGGCTGTCCAACGTTTGCGAAGTCCCCGTACTGCGCCTCCCAGAGGACGAGCGCGTTCTCCGAGTTCACGGAGTAGCCGTATTCGAAGCCGAGCACGGCGATCTCCGAAAGCGGGCTGTTGTAGATCGCGAACGAGGCGCCGGCCAGCGGCAGGTTCTGCAGGGGGACGTAGCGCTCGTCGGTCTCGGCGTCGTAGAGCACGGCGTGGCGCTGGGAGAAGGTCCCGCGCTCGGTATCCTGCCCGGTGAGCCGGATCGGGGTGCCGTCCTCAAGAAGGGAGGCGAAGGCCAGGGCCTCCGCGTGCGCCCAGTCTATGCTGTCCAGGTCGCCGCGGTTCTTCTGGAAGAGCCGCTCGAGCTTGGAGTTCGGCGTGAAGCCCTCGGGGGTCGCCAGCAGCGCGCTGTTCAACTCGGAGAGTTTGTCCGCCGAGACGGAGGTCTCGGGGATGGCGACCAGCGGCGTGTACATCTCGTCGGTGGCGAAGTCTTCCCCTTCCAATTCGGTCGAGGGCTTCTTCTGGACCTCGGCCATCTCGGCCATGACCTTCTCGAACATCTCCTCGGCTTCGCCCTCTTCTATGACGCCGCGGCGCTCGAGCTCCTGGGCCCAGAGCTCGCGCACCGGCGGATGGTCGCGGATGATCTCGTACATCAAAGGCTGGGTGTAGGCGGGCTCGTCACCCTCGTTGTGGCCGAAACGCCTGTAGCCGACGAGGTCTATCATGAAGTCCTTGTTGAACTTCTCGCGGTAGGCGTGGGCCATCCTCGTCACCGCGATGCACGCCTCCGGGTCGTCGGCGTTGACGTGGACGACGGGGATCTCGAACCCCTTGGCCAGGTCGCTGGCGTAGGTGGTCGAGCGGGCCTCCTGCCTCTCGGTGGTGAACCCGAGCTGGTTGTTGGTGATGATGTGGATGGTGCCGCCCGTCTTGTAGCCGGGCAAACGGCTGAGGTTGAGCGTCTCGGCCGAGACGCCCTCGCCGGGGAACGCCGCGTCCCCATGCAGCAGTATGGGCAGGGACGCCCCCATATCCTGGCGCGGCGGTCCGGCTTCCGTCCACTCCTCCTGGGCGGCGCGGGCCATTCCCTCGACCACTGGGTTTACGTGCTCGAGGTGGCTCGGGTTCGGGGCCAGGTGGATAAAGACCTCCTCGTCGGCCTCTTCGTCCGCGAGCTGGAAGCCCCTGATGCCGAGGTGGTACTTCACGTCGCCGACCCAGGCGTCGCCGCGGCTTCCTGCTGCCGAGGCCTGCTCACCCTTCTCAGGCTGCTGGAACTCGCCGAAGATCTTGGAGTACGGCTTGTCCATCACGTGCGCGAGCACGTTGAGCCGGCCACGATGGGCCATGCCAAGGGTAGTCACAGGCGTGCCCACGTCCGCTGCGGAGCGGATGGTCCTGTTCAACATCGGCACGACCATGTCGTTCCCTTCGACGGAGAAGCGCTTCTGGCCGAGGAACGTCTTGTGCAAGAACTTCTCGAAGGCGTCCACCCTGGTGAGCCGCTGCAGGAGGCGCTTTGCGTCTTCGCCTTCCATCCTCTTGGCGAAGCGGCCCGACTCGACCGACTCGCGCAGCCAGAACCTCTCCTCGGGATCGTGGACGTGCCCGAAGTCGTAGCCAGTGGTGTTGCAGTAGATCCCGCGCAGCTCGTCGACCGCCTCCCTGGCGTTGGACACGCGCTCGGCGATGGGGCCGCCGATGATGAGCGCGGGCAGCGTCTCCAGGTCCTCCTCGGTGATCCGGTAGAAGGTCGGGTCGAGCGTCGGGTCCCCGGGCGGCTCGCTCCCCAGCGGGTCGAGCTTCGCGGCCCGATGCCCGAAGTCCCTTATGTGCCTGACGTGCTTGGAGGCCCCGACGGCCTTCTCGACGTCGATCTCTGGGACGACCGCCTGCCCGTTGACCGAGGGTGCCTCGGCCCGCGGCGGGCTCCAGCCC
This sequence comes from Rubrobacter sp., assembly GCA_036520255.1. Lineage (GTDB taxonomy): Bacteria > Actinomycetota > Rubrobacteria > Rubrobacterales > Rubrobacteraceae > Rubrobacter_D. Next base: position 3,185 of record DATDKB010000057.1, read on the forward strand.
TCGAAGAACTCCCGCGTCCGTCCGTCGACGGAGTCAGGATCCTCCTTGTATTGCTCGTAGAGCTCCAACACGTAGCCGAGGTTCGGCCCGAAAAACTGACTCTCCGTCTCTCTTTGCAACCGGATCACACCCTCACATCACGATAACCGTACGAGCGCCGTACAAAGAGATTAGGCACCCGTCCGGGACACCCCGCCCGGGGTACCCTCCGACAACGCTCTTCGCAAGGCGATCAAACATCTTAATCTTTTCTATGATACCCCACATCGCTTGCGTCGTACCCTCTTCCACCAAGCCGAAACCCCCTTGATTCTACCCCCTGGACGAGGCTGGCCCCTCCGGGGGACGCGGTGACCTATACTGACCCGGACGATGGTCGACGGGAGGGTTTTGTGGAGGACAGGATAAACTACTTCGAGCGGATGCTCGCCGACAACCCGGACAACCCGACGGGGCTCCTGGCCCTGGCAAACGAGTACCAGAAGGTCGGACGCGAGGAGGACGAGGCCGCGGTCTTGCAGCGCTACCTGGCGGTTCAGGCCGACGACGAGGGAAACGCCTACGCGCGCCTCGGCAACGTGCTCTCCAACCTAGGACGAAAAGACGAGGCGCGCACCGTCTACGAGAAGGGTATCTCCCAGTCGGAGAGGCATGGTCACAGCGGGATGGCCGACGACCTCAGGCTCGCCTTGATCCAACTCAACGAGTGAGCTTTCGGCGCGATGCGGTTCACGGTGCCGGAGAACGCTTTGCGTCGTAACCGTATCGGTACACGGGCGTTACCAACCTTTAACGCGTCCCGTTCAATAATTGCGCGCGAGCCCCCCGGCGAAGTAGAGGATCCCCCTCCGCTTGCACAACACGCCGGGGGGTAAGCTTTTGTGAAGGCTTCGTACCTAGTCCGGTTGAATGGCAACGTCACGGCGGGACCGCCACCACGCAGACCCACGCCTTGTGCTACCCGTAGATTCCCGCTTTCGCGAGAATGACCGATGAGAAGGATCTGGCGTGCGCCCGCAGCCAGAAAGCGGTTCCTTTCGTGCGGATTCGGTATTAGTCGTCTCGCGGGTTCGCATCTGGGCGCAACCACAGGTAGACGTGGGCGGGCTGCACCGTCTCCCTGACCACCCACAGCAGCTCGTCGTTCAGAGCCTCGAGGTCGGTCTCGTCGCGGAGCGTCGTGGAGAAGGACTCTAGCGACTTTCTCGCGTCGTCCTTTCTCCTGTAGAAGTGCCGGTCCACGAACGACTGGGTGCGGCGTCTCAGGGGGTTGAAAAGCGCGGCGATCACGAGGGTAGAGGCGACCACCGCCAGCGTGGATTGCTGGCCGGTAAGAAGGACGAGCACCTGCTGTGAGACGACGATCGCCACGAAGTAGAGCGCGAGGAGCGCGGCCGTCAGCGGGGCGTAGACGATGGTTCGGTTTATGATGCGGTCGATGTCGTAGAGCCTGTGGCGCAGGATCGCGATGCCCGCCGCTACTGGAACGCCGGAGACCACGAGCGCGTCGAGCACGCTGAACAGGACGGGCGACGCTTGCTCCACGGGGGTGTTGAGGACGAACCATACCGGCACGAACGCGGCGGCAAAGACGAACCACTCGATCTGCTGCCTCTCCTCCCCATCGGAGCGGACAAGACGTACCACTAGGCTGGCCGCCGCGGCGAACATCAGGCCTATGTAGAGGAGGAAAACGAACGGGCGCAAGACATCCGCCACCGGGCGCAAAGCCTCGACGGCCAGGGGGTTGGGGATACCCGTACCGTAGACTGCCTCCCCGGGCGAGAACGCCGTCAGGACGGTCACCACCGGCAACATCCCGAGCGTGACCCAAGTGATCAAGCCCCAACGCGACGAGGGCGGCCTGCCGGTCGGGAAGTACAGCGGCAAGAGGACGAAGCCGAAAACAGGACCTACGATCTGGTTCGCCTTGGAGAACCACGCGCCGAGGCCGGCGAGGGGCAGCGAGCCGGGATCTACAAGCAGCCCGTAGACCGCGTATGCCCCGGCCAACGTCTGCAGAGCGCCGATGAGGGAGCCGGCCAGGAAGAACCATCCGACCGGGTTTTCGGGCCTGCGGGAGGCGACCAGGCCGCCGACGAGCGCGCTCGCCACCCCGAGGACGGGGAGGTTGAGGCCGGTGATGCGCGTCGTGCCGAGCAAGGTCAGCACGAGGGAGCCGGAGATCAAGGCCAGCGCACACATGCTCCAGGCCAAAACCGTGGTCCTGCCGCCGGCCCGCTTCCTGGCCTGTCCCTCAGGTCTTCCCACTATAACGTAACCCTACCGAAGAAAATCCCCAGGGGCTGTGAACCGCTCTGTCCCCAGGCAAAGGTGGCCACAGTGCCGACGGTCACGGGCCTGCCCGACCGGCAGGAGTCCTGCCTGCCACGGAAAGTTCCGCTCCCGCCAAAGCCGTGCTCCGGTAGGTTAGTATAGGCGACCATGAATCGGCCACAACACTTCGAGACCCGCGCCGTGCACTCCGGGGAGCACAGGGCTAGCGCGGAGGAAGGCAGCGACGGGACCTTCTACCCGATCTCGACGCCCATCTACGCCTCGACCACATTTTCCCACCCGAACGTAGAGACCACAGACCGCGTACTGGGCGGCGAGGAGCAGGGCTACAGTTACGCCCGCTACGACAACCCGACCGTCCGCGCCTTCGAAGAGGCGCTCGCCTCGCTGGAGGCCCCCGAGTCGGGAGCGGAAGTCAGGACCTTTGCGTTCGCCTCGGGGATGGCCGCTACGCACGCCGCGTTGGCCGCGGCGGAGTTGACGAACGAGGCCACGGTCCTCGCGGCGGAGCAACTCTACGGCTCGACCGCGACGCTTCTGGTGCAGGTCTTCGGCGCGAACGGCGTCGAGACGCGTTTCGTGGACGCCTACGACCTCGGGGCTGTGGAGAAGAAGATCGCCCGGCTAAAACCCCGCGCCGTCGTCGTCGAGTCGATCTCCAACCCTCTATTGCGCGTCGCCGACATACAGGCGATTTCGGAGATAACCCGCGCCGCCGGAACGGCCCTTATAGTGGACAACACCTTCGGCACGCCCTTTCTCCAACGGCCCCTGGACCTCGGCGCAGACATCGTGGTCCACAGCGCGACCAAGTACCTCTCGGGGCACGGCGACCTGATGGCTGGCGTGGTCGCGGCGGGCCCGCCGTACGCCGCGGCCGTGGAACAGCTACGCAAGCTCGTCGGGGGCGTGCTCGGCCCATTCGAGGCCTGGCTCGCCCACCGAGGCCTCAAGACGCTTCCCTTGCGGATGGGCCGCCAGTGCGAGAACGCGCGCGCGATAGCAGGTTACCTTGCCGCCCATTCGAAGATAACGAAGGTCAATCACCCTTCCCTCGAGATCCACCCAGACCATCAGACCGCGGGACGCGTGCTCTCGGACACCGGAGGCCTCGTCTCCTTCGAGCTCGCCACGGAGGGCCGCGAGGCGGCGTTCTCGTTCCTCAACTCCTTGAAGCTGTGCGTCAAGGCTCCGTCGCTGGGCGACATCTACACGCTCGCCATCCACCCTGCCACCTCTTCGCACCGCGAGCTCTCGCCGTCGCGCCGCGAGCGGCTCGGGGTCGGGGAGAACCTCGTACGGCTCTCCGTCGGCATAGAGCACCCGCAGGACATAATCTCGGACCTGAAGCAAGCCCTCGACCGCCCCTGATGGGTTGATCTTCGGCGCGAGGGTAGAAATGAAAGCCGCAAGTTGAGAGAGTACCTTTCGGGCATGGGCGAACAGGAGGTGCTTGACGGTGGCAAGGACGTATTATTTTCCGGAGGACCGGGTCCACTACGTCTGGGACAACGAGCAGGAGCCGGTGCTTACGGTCGAGCCGGGCGACACGGTCGTCTACCACACCCGCGAGGTCTCGGACGGACAGATTGGCCCCGACTCCGACGCCGGCACCCTCGACACCCTCGACTGGGACCGCGTCTATCCGCTCGCCGGTCCAGTCGCGATGGCCGGCGCAGAGCCCGGCGACGTTCTGGGCGTCGAGGTCCTGGATATCCACACCGAAGGTTGGGGCTGGACCGCCGTGATTCCCGGCCTCGGGCTGTTGCCGGAAGATTTCCCCGACGCCTACCTCAAGGTCTTCGACCTCGCCAACGGCGACTACACGTTTTTCAAGGACGACATCGTCATCCCCATAGAGCCCTTCTTCGGCACGATGGGCGTGAGCCCATCCGGCTCCGAGAAGCCCGTGATCATGCCGCCAGGACCGTTCGGCGGCAACATGGACACCCGCCACATCACGAAAGGCTCCATCTTGTATCTGCCGGTGCAGCACGCCGGCGCGCTCTTCTCCTGCGGCGACGCCCACGCGGCCCAGGGCGACGGCGAAGTCTGCGTCACTGGCATCGAGAGCCCCATGTACGCCGCGTTGCGCTTCGGCCTGATCAAGGGCAAGAGCATCCCCGCCCCCCAGTTCCAGACCCCGGGATCGCTTACCCCGCTGGTTGATGAGGCGGGCTGGTACGCCACGATGGGCGTGAACGAGGACCTGATGCAAGCCGCGAAAGACTCCTTGAGAGCGATGGTCGAGCACATAAGCACGACCTATGGGCTCGAGCCCGTCGAGGCGTACGTGCTAGCGAGCCTCGTCATGGACCTTAAGATCTCCGAGATAGTAGACCAGCCGAACTGGATCGTCTCCTCCTACCTGCCGCTCGCCATCTTCGGCTAGCCAGCTAGAGCCGAGATGCGGACCGAGCGTCAGAGGATCACGATCCCGTAACGCCAACCGTAACGCCTGGAAGACGATCGCACGGTATGGTGGCTTTGTGACGGAAGGAACAAAGAGCCGGGGACTAGGGGCTGGCATGATGAGCACCCGCGCCGCTGCATGGTTAGCTTGGTCGCTGGTCGCGCTCTGTGCGACAATGTTTGTCGCCGTCCTCGTATTAGACTTCCTACCTCATCCGCGCAGTCCACAGGTAACTCGACCACCCTCGGCACCATCAGTGAAGCCGTTAGCGAAACGGTGAGCTTCGTGCTCTTCCTGGCCTTCCCCATGGTAGGTGCCCTGATAGCCTCCAGGCGTCTGCGGAACCCTATTGGTTGGATCTCTGCCTCGCTTACGGTCTCTTGTGGATGGTACTCGCGGTTATCAACAGCTCCCGGGCCGTTGGAGAACCAGGGAGGGGTACGCAACCCGTTCGGGCTCGAGGCACTCCCCTGGCTGCAGACCGTGGCGTATATCATGCTGCCTCTGCTACCTCTTTGCATCCTCGGTTCGGCGGTGAGCATGGTGCTGCGTTACCGGCGTTCAAGAGGGGAGGTGCGCCAGCAGATCAAATGGGTTGCCTTCGTCGCCTCCTTTGCTGGCATATTGTACCTATGCGCCTTGATCAGCCCGCTCATCTTTGTACCGGAGATACTGGATGGTGCGACGCTGCCTTCGCCGCCGTTGTGGCTCGATCTTCTCTCCAATGTGGCTGTGCTTGGCTTCGCCGGAGTGCCCGTGGCCATAGGCTTCGCGGTCCTGAAGTACCGCCTCTACGACATAGACGTTGTCATAAATTGCGCCCTGGTCTACGGTTCGCTCACGGCCGTGCTGATCACACTCTATTTCGGGGCGTCGCGATGACTCAGGCTATCTTCCGCGCCATCACGGACCAGGAGCAGCAGCCCCAACTGGCTGTGGTCGTCTCGACGCTCGTGATGGCAGTGCTGTTCAACCCCTTGAGGCGCCGCATTCAATCCTTCATAGACCGCCGTTTCTACAGACGCAAGTACGACGCGCGGAAGACCCTGTAAGAGTTCTCGGCCAGGCTCCGCGAAGAGACGGACCTGAAGACCCTGAACAAAGATCTTGCGGGGGTGATCGAGGAGACGCTGCAGAGCCCGCCCACGTCTCGTTGTGGTTGCGTCCCGACGGGCCCCAGAAGCAAGAGCGGGCGAACCGGTAGCGTCTTGAGGGACAGGGCGCCAGGCAAGCTACTGCTCCGAGGCCGGTATCGTCGTTGCACGCCGGGGCGATCGCTACAATAATGTCGGATGGCGCACGCGTCGCAGGAGAGCCACCAACGTGCCGAGTGGACGGAAGATCGGATGGGATATCTTGACCACCGGTAGGACGCAACAGCTCTCTACCGCAACAGGGCACAACCTGCCTGCCGCCCGTAGCAGCTTCGTTGGCCGCGAGCGCGAGCTTGGGGCGACGAAAAGGGAGCTGGAGACGACGCGGCTCCTCACCCTCACCGGTGCGGGCGGCTCGGGCAAAATGCGGCTCGCCCTGGAGGTCGGCCGGAGACTCACTTCTGCCTACCCAGACGGGGTGTGGCTGGTGGAGCTTGCCCCGCTCTCCGAGGGGGCGTTCGTGCCCAAGGAGGTGGCCGAGGCCCTCAGGGTATCCGACCGCCCCGCGCAGCCGCTCGACGACACGCTGGCCGAGGTCTTGAGGGACAGAGAGTTGCTCCTTCTGATGGACAACTGCGAGCACCTCCTGGAGGCCACCGCCCGGCTCGTGGACGGGCTGCTCGACTCTTGCCCGCGCCTGCGAATCCTGGCCACGAGCCGCGAGGCCATAGGGGTGTGGAAGGGGAGGTGAGGTGGCTCGTGCCGCCGCTCTCGGTGCCCTAGGAAGGGCTCGCGTATCCATCGGAGGAGCTGGAGGGCTACGAGTCGGTGCGGCTTTTCGTCGAGCGAGCCAGGGCGCGGGACTCGTCCTTCTCCCTTGGCCCGCACAACGCCACTGCGGTCACCGAGATTTGCGGCAAGCTCGAAGGCATACCGTTGCCATAGAGTTGGCCGCCGTCAGGGTGGGCACGCTCTCGCTGGAGCAGATCTCCGATAGGCTCGGGGGCTCTGTGGACCTCCTGACGCGCGGCGGACGAACGGCAGAGCCGAGGCAACGGACTCTGAAGGACACCCTCGACTGGAGCCACGACCTGCTCTCGGAGCCGGAGCAGATCCTGTTCCGGAGGCTCTCGGTCTTCGCGGGCGGATGGACCCTCAAGGCCGCGGAGACGGTGGCGTCCGGCGGCGACGGCGTCGAGGAAGGCGAGGTCCTGGACCTGTTCTCCGGGCTGGTTGAGAAATCCCTGATGCTGGCCGAAGAGCAGAAGGAGAGCGGACTTCGCTATAGGATGCTCGAGCCGGTAAAGCAGTACGGTAGGGAGAAGCTCGAGGAGGCGGACGAAAGCGCGTCAGTCCGGCGCCGGCACGCCGATTTCTTTCTCGCGCTGGCCGAGCGAGTCCAGCCGAAGTTGCGGGGGCCCGAGGACAAGAAATGGCTCGACCGGCTCGAAAGCGAGCACGACAACATGAGGGCGGCGCTCTCCTTTGCGCTGGAGAGCGAAGACGCAGAGCTGGCCATGAGGCTGGCAGGAGTTCTCGGCACCTTCTGGTACATGCACAGCCACTCGGACGAAGGAAGGAAGTGGCTGGAGGCGGCGGCACTTGCCAGGGATGAAGGGACGCCTCTGGCGATGAGGATAAGAGCCCTCGAGGCCCTGTACTGGTTGGCCTTCGACCGGTGGGACCACGAGCGCGCGGAAGCCATTGCCAGCGAGGCCATGGAGCTGAGCGCCGAAGCGGAGATCCAAAGTAGCCTCGCCGCCTCCTTGCGAGTAATGTCGGCGGGGCCCGAGTGGGTGCGTGGAGGTTACGAAAGGGGGAGAGAGCTGCTCGAGGAGAGCCTCCAGATCAGCCGCGAGGCCGGCCGATAGGATCATGATCGCGGAAGCGCTCATGCAGCTTGCGGGCACCGCGTGGGGGCTGGGAGACACCGAGCGGGGCAAGGAGATCTACGAAGAGGGCGCCGACCTGTGCCGGGAGGCGGGCTACACTTTCCGGCTCCCCGATTTCCTGTTTAGCCTGGGCTACCAACTGCTCCTCGAAGGCGACTACGAGAGGGGGGCGGCACTGAACGAGGAGGCCGTCGCGATCTGCCGGGAGTACGGGTACAAGAGAAGCCTCAATTTCGCCCTGGACAACCTGGGATGGGCGACGCTGTTGCAAGGGGACCACGACCGGGCCAGGACTTTCTACAGGGAAAGCCTCACGGTATCCAGAGAGCTGGGCGACAAGGCTTGCGCCTCTGAGAGCCTGGATGGTCTGACCTGCATCGCCGGGGCCGAGGGTGACGTCGGGCGGACTGCCAGGCTTTTCGGGGTGGCTGAAGCGATGCGTGAGACGTTGAGCGAGGCGGTGGCGTTCCTGCATACGCCGGAAGAGGATGCCTGACGCGAACCCTACCGCGCCGCCGCCCGCTCGCGGCTCGGGGAGCAGGCGTGGGAGGAGGCGCTGACGGAGGGACGGGCCATGGGGCTTAAAGAAGCGATCGAATACACCCTCTCGTCCGAGGAGTCTTCAGCAATGTCCCATGTCCCGGAGCAGCGGCCCATCAAGTCCGATCCCCCGGCCGGGCTCACGTCCCGGGACGACGAGGTACTGAAGCTAGCTGGTGGCCACCGGCGTGACAAACGCTCAGGGCGCAGAAACGCTCTTCGTCAGCCCACGCACCGTCCAGAGGCACCTCAGCTCCGTCTACCACAAGATCGGGGTCGGCTCCCGCACCGCGGCTACCCGCTTCACCCTCGAACACGACTTGGCCTGACGGCGTGTAAGCACGCTCCGGCCTGCGGCCTACGCTCGTCAGTTCCCCAGCTCTTATTACTAATAGTTAGCCGGCTAACTATTTTGTGTGGCGGTATTCCTACGCCCTGCTCCCCAAGTCACAAAGAAGCGGCGTTCCGCGTGCCGCTGTTTCGTTCGATGCGTGGGCATTAACGCCCATCTGTCCTGGTCCGGAATCTGGGCATCGCGAATGGGCAGTTTGGCCGCACTCTCGCTAACCCTCAAGTGCGACAGTTGTGTGCGTAGCGTCGGTTCGAGCGAAGGGAGAGAAGATGAACGAGGCGATACACACCCGCGATTCCTGGAGGACGGCGGCGATGGTGCTGCTCGCAGTGTTGGTCCTGGTGGTGGTCGCGCTTGCATCCATGCTGCAGCCGGCCGCGACGACCGACGCCAGCACTCCCGCCGTTCACGCAACGATCACCGGCGGGCCGGGCTTCGCCGAAGACCCGTACATCGACCGCCACGCCGAAGCGGTTGCCGGTTACCGGCACGGCGCCCCTCGCTAGTTTCTCACGACAGGGGAATGGAGAGCGCAGGAGCCGGACGAGTCACCGGCTCCATCGTTGTCTCCCCGAAACAAAAGGAGAACCCGATGACGACATCCCTCGCCAACAGCCCGAACGAGCTGAGGAGCATCTGCGAGCTTCCCACCGGGTCTGCGCTGCCGCGGGCCGCCCGCTTTCTTGCCGACCTCGTGAAGGAACCAGCCTTCTTGGGATCACAGATCCTACCCCTGCTCAGGGAAGCGAGGTACGCCGAAGGCTGGTACTTGGCCCGCCGCTACGACGCCCATGACGGCGCGTACTCGCTGCAGATCTTTGTCTGGCCTTCCGGGACGGGGACCAGGATCCACGATCACTCCTCTTGGGGCGCCTACGCCTGCGCCGCCGGAACGGTGCTCGAGGAGCGCTACGACCGCCTCGACGACGGCTCAAAGGAGGAGCACGCCCGCCTGGAGAAGGCGTGGCAGCTCTGCTGGAGCCCGGATGACGGGGCCTCTACCGTGCTCCCGGGCGACGGGGGCATCCACAGGGTCGGAAACCCCGGCGAGAGCCCGGCCGTCTCGGTCCACCTCTACGGCCCCCGACTCGAAGACATCGACGGCCGCGACTACGACCCCTCACGCGACTACGTCTGTGACAGGATGGGAAACTAGAGCGGTTCGAAAAAAGGCTTCACACATCAAACATCAATTGTCATGCCAGGTATGGGTGAATAGCAACGCCACAGCGGGACTGCCCCGCGTAGACCGATGTCTTCTGCTACCCGTGGATTCCCGCTTTCGCGGGAATGACGGATTGGAGGATCAGGCGTGCGCCCGCCACCCGAAAGCGCTTCCGTCTGAACGGACCCGGTTTCAGCTAGGGATTTCAGCGAGCTTGTGACGATGAGCCGCGAACGAGAATAGAAGTCGAAGGGCTGAAAGCCTGCGAAGCAGGCGTGCTGAAAGCGACCAAAGGGAACGTGCTGACAAGCGGAGGCGTTAGCCGGAGCGTGCTGATTCGAGTTGTCTTGCGAACTCTTGCGGGTCGGTGGTCGGGGCCTGGCAGGCGTATTGGACGCAGACGTAGGCTGTTGCTTGGCCTTCGCGGGCGGTGCGTTGGGCGAGGAGTGGGATCAAACCTCCCGCCTCGTCATCGTCAGGAGCACGGCCCGCTACGACCCTGTTGGGTAGATACCTTGCGTAGATTACCTCTATCAGGGCCCCGGTATCCGGTGCTTCGGGGTCGCCGATCATGGCGACCTCGCGGGGGTCCGCGGCGGAGAAGTCGAGGGCGCACAGGAGGCGACCGAAGGCGGCGGGGATCTTCTCCATGCCGCCCGCCAGCTCCCCGAGGATGTCTTCGGCCCGCTGGCGGTAGTCAGCCCGGTCGAGGAAAAGGGAGAGCTTGAGGAGAACCTCCGTCGCCACCGAGGTCCCCGAGGGCGCGGCGTTGTCGTAGACGTCGCGCGGTCGGGTTACGAGTTCTTCATGGTCGGCCGGGGTGTCGTAGAAGGCGCGCTTCTCCTCGTCCCAGAAGAGCTCGGAGACGGCGTCCATGAGGGCGTCGGCCTCGACGAGCCAGCGCGTTTCGAAGGTGGCCTCGTAGACGGCGACTAGCCCGTCCGAGATCATCGCGTAGTCTTCCAGGTAGCCGTTGAACCTAGCCCTCCCGTCCTTGTACGAACGGTGGATGCGGCCGTCTTCCTTCAACTTCTCCACGATAAAGGTCGCGTTCTTTACGGCGGCTTCGCGGTAGTCCTCGCGGCCGGTGACGCGCGCGGCGAGGGCGAAGGACCGGAGCATGAGGCCGTTCCAGGCGGCGAGGATCTTCTCGTCGCGCCCCGGCCTGATGCGTTTTTTCCTTTCGGCGAAGAGCTTGCCCCGGATCTCCACGATTCGCTCCCGCAACTCCCCTGGCGAGAGTCCGAATTCCCCCGCGACGGCCTCTGGCGGGAGGGGGACGTGCAGTATATTCCTGCCCTCGAAGTTGCCCCGCTCCGTCACGTCCCAGTAGCGCGCAGCGAGGCTCGCATCGTTCGTCCCGAGGACGGTCTCCAGCTCCTCGGACGTCCAGACGTAGAACTTGCCTTCAACCCCTTCGGAGTCGGCGTCCTCGGCCGAGTAGAAGCCGCCTTCCTCGCCTGTCATGTCGCGCAGGACGTAGTCAAGGGTCTCCTCGGCGATGCGGAGGTAGAACACATCTCCGGTGGCCTGATACGTCTCCAGATACAGGCGGGAGAGTAGGGCGTTGTCGTAGAGCATCTTCTCGAAGTGCGGGACGAGCCAGTAGGCGTCTGTGGAGTAGCGGGCGAAGCCGCCGCCCAACTGGTCGTAGATCCCACCGTTCGCCATCGAGCGCAGGGTTAGCTCCACGGCGTCGAGCGCGGAACGGTCGCCGGTGCGATGGTAGTGGCGGAGCAGAACCTCCAGGTTCATGGCCTGCGGGAACTTGGGTGCCGCCCCGAAGCCGCCGAAACGTCTGTCGAGCTGGGAGAGAAAGGCGTCGGCCGCGCGGTCAAGCAGCTCCGTGCCCGAGGCCTCGGCCTCGGGCATGGCGGCAGCGGTCGAGGCCTTGAGAAAGTCGCGGACGGATTCGGCGCTTTGCAGTACCTCTGCCCGGCGGTTCTCGTAGGCGTCGGCGACGCTCAGAAGCAGTTGCTGGAAGGAAGGCATGCCACGCGAGGGGACGGGCGGGAAGTAGGTGCCGCCGTAGAAGGGCGACCCGTCGGGGGTCAGGAAGACCGTCATCGGCCAGCCGCCGTGGCGGGTGAGGGCCTGGACGGCGGCCATGTAGATGGAGTCTATGTCGGGCCTCTCCTCACGATCCACTTTGATGTTCACGAAGTGCTCATTCATCATGCGCGCCGTCTCGCCGTCCTCGAACGACTCGCGTTCCATCACGTGGCACCAGTGGCACGCGCTGTATCCCACCGAGAGCAGGATGGGCCTGTCCTCATCCCGCGCCCTCCGAAGGGCCTCCTCGCCCCACGGGTACCAGTCCACGGGGTTGTTCTTGTGCTGGAGCAAGTACGGGCTCGTCTCGTTGGCCAGCCTGTTAGCCACGGCCTCTCTCCTCCCGCCGCCAGGGACGGCATGTAGCTGCGAACACTTACGTATAGCACGGCGCTTCGCGCCGCGCAGCACGCTCCGGCCTGCGGCCTACGTTTTCAGCACTTCAGCTTGCCAGCATTTCGGGCTTGGCTCGTCGTTGATTCTGGTACGGGGCGCCCTGGAGGGTCGTGTTGTTTTGGTCGATGTTTAGGTCTTTGGGGTGCGGGTAGACAGAACCTGGACAGGGAAGCGCAAGCAAGGAGGCATTTACCGTGTGCTACTCCTACAGGGACCGCAAGATGGAAGAGGAAGCTCGCAGGAAGGCTTTCGGGGAGGAAGAACGCAAGCGGCGCGAAGGGCATGTGAAGAAGGTTGAAAAGGGGCGTGTGCCTGAGAAAGACCGTGAGCTCGTAAAGGCCTGAAGGAAGAAGGACTTTCAAAACGCCAGGATCATGGGGCCCCGGACTGTGGTTCGGGGCCTCTGTCGTAAGGTTCTATGAGAGGAGATCTGTGATGGATGTTCGGGTGCTGGAGGAGACGGCGCACGAGCTGGTGGCACCTGGTAAGGGTATCCTGGCCGCGGACGAGAGCTTCGGGACTATAGGGAAGCGGTTCGAGGCACTGGGTATAGAGTCGAGCGAGGACAGCCGACGCGCCTACAGGGAGATGCTGTTTACGACCGAGGGCATCGGGGAGTTTCTCTCAGGTGTGATCCTCTTCGACGAGACCATCCGCCAGGAGACCTCGGACGGCACCCCGATGCCGGAGGTCCTCAAGAACGCCGGCGTCATGTCAGGCATCAAGGTTGACAAGAGCACCGTGGATCTCCCCCTCTCGAACGGCGAGAAGTTTACGCAGGGTCTCGACGGCCTCGGCGAGAGGCTGGCCGAGTACAGGGAGCTTGGTGCGCGCTTCACCAAGTGGCGGGCGGTCATCACCATCGGGGAAGGCATCCCGACCGAGGGCTGCATAGAGGCCAACGCCGAGGCATTGGCTATCTACGCTGCTTTCGCCCAGGAGCACGACCTCGTTCCCATAGTCGAGCCCGAGGTCCTTATAGACGGTGACCATTCCATCGAGCAGTGCTACAGCGCCACCGATCGGATGCTGCACAGGACCTTCGGAGAGCTCCACGACCACGGCGTAGAGCTCTCCGGGATACTCCTGAAACCGAACATGGTGATCTCCGGCAAGGACGCCTCGCAGCAGGCGGACGTCGAAGAGGTGGCGAGCGCGACGGTGAAATGCCTCCTTAGGAACGTGCCGGCGGCCGTGCCAGGCATCGTCTTCCTCTCAGGCGGCCAGACGGACCTGCAGGCGACGGTCCACCTCAACGCCATGAACTCCATGTACGAGGGCCTGCCGTGGGAACTCTCCTTCTCCTACGCGCGGGCGCTGCAGGGCCAGCCCATGGAGCTATGGGGCGGAGACGTGGACAAGGTCGAAGCGGCCCAGAAGGCTTTCCACCACAGGGCGAAGATGAACAGCGCCGCACGTGACGGCAGCTACTCGGAGGATATGGAGGAACAGGCAGCGTAAACACCCGGTCAGCGCTTCAGCACGCTTCGGCCTCTGGCCCCGCTCTCAGCCAAGTCCTGCTCACGTCTAACCTGACAAGCTGAAGCGCTGACTTATCAAAGTGCTAAATCCGCTCCGCGCGGGCGATGAGACGGTTCTGGAAGGTGGGGAGGGGCGTGCACGTCTGCAGGTTCAGGAGGTCGCGACCCCTCACCCTTCCCGTTACCCAGTTGTCCTGGGTCCGACGATGAAGCTTCCCAGCACCTTGTAATTGTACCTCTTGCC
>DATDKB010000058.1:0-2603 GCA_036520255.1 Rubrobacter sp.
GCGGTAAGGGACAGGCTGAAGGCCCTTATCTCGGGCTAGGACCTTCAGCCGTCGGATACCGAGGTGGCTACTCCTCCGGTATCTCGTCGTAGACCATCTTCAGGTCCATCCCCTGGGCGCGGCGGAGCAGGCGGAAGCCGACGTACAGTACCAGTGCCACGACGTAGAGGATCATCATGTAGATGAGCGATTGGCCGTTGTTGATGCCGTAGGTGTCGTCGGTGAGCCACTTGTAGATGCAGAACACGAGGAAGATCGAGAACATGGACGCCGCTACGGTTATCAGGGGGAGGCCGAGCACGTTGTAGCGGGCTATCGGAGAGGCGTTGTAGATCTCGGGCTTACGCCACGGCAGAACCGCAGCCGCGATGGCCGAGCCGAGGAAGGTTGTTGCTATGACCAACGTCGCGTCGAGCGTATAAGTCGCGAAGTTCTCCCCGTAAGCGTATAAGTAGCTGATCGGGATCGACGGCAAGAGCATGAGCATCAGCGCGTAGTAGGGGACGCCATTGCGCGAGGTCTTGGCGACCCACTCGGGCAACACCCGGTCGAAGGCCGTCGCGAAGACGACGCGCGTAGAGGAGAGGAATACAGACCCGACCCACCCGAAGAACCACAGCGCGAGCAGCGCCACAAGAATGAACTGTAGGATGGGACTGTCGAAGAGGAACGCCGCGAAGAGTCCAGGGTAGGGCCAGACCGAAAGCGGTCCGTTCCCGCCCCAGTAAGCATTGCTCGCCGCGTAGTAGAAGTCCCATCCGAACGTCTTGGCGAAGAGAAGCAGCATGATGACGGCGACGGCAGAGGTGACTATAAGGGCGCCGCCCATCGCGTAGATGTTCTTGCGGAAGTCCGAGGCGCCGCGGACCTCGCCGTAGAGCGTGGCTCCCCAGTTAGACCACAGGTTGAAGAAGACGATCATCGGGATCAGGAGCAACGTCGGGCCGAAGGCGAGAGCCCCGAGATTGGTTCCCTTGACGCTTCCGGCGTCGAGGGTCCGTTGGTAGGCGTCGCCCCCCGCGCCGTAGACGTCCTGGGCCTGGGAGTTAAAGGCGCCGACGAAATCCGCGTTCGAGTTGAAGAGCAGGAGGGCCAGCATGATCACGAGCCCGATGACCCCGCCGTAAAAGCAGAACTTCTGGATGCGGGCGTAGGTCCTCATGCCGAGCGAAATCAGGATGGAAGCCAGGATCGCGACGACCATCGAGGCTGTGAACATCCCACCAGGCGCCCCGAAGAAGTTTGCGACTCCGTCGAACCCTGCGATCGTCGCGAGTGGGACGAGCACCTCGATATTCAGGATGTTCGCGTAGATCGGGACCCAGTGCCACAGTATGAACCACCAGCCCGTTACGGCAAGCACAAAGCCTATCCCACCGCCCAGGACGCGGCTCATCCACACGTAATCGCCGCCGGCCCGGGGCATCACGGCGATCAGGGAAGCGTAAGTCACAGCCTGGAAGACGAGGTAGAGTCCGGAGAGTATGATCGCGTAGACTAGCGACCCGTCGGGGATAAAGGGCGCGAAGGAGAAGATGTAGAGGCCGAGTGTAATGAGGTTTATCGCGAACGACGCGTAAATAAAGCCGTCCAACACAGACCATCCTTTGAGAAGGCCGGTCGCCTTCCTCTGGAACAGGTCTCCTGCGCCAGAGTCCGCCGTGGAGTTGCTGGCCATTAATCTCCTCCTTCTATCCGCTGGTGAGTACGAACCGCTTGACTTTCTTACCGCCGTCGAGGTTGACGACGGCCCCGAGCAACTGTCCCTGCTCGTATGAACTGCCCGGATTGATGCACAGCGTGCGCCCGATGCGGGTGTTGCCCTTGGCCTCGTGGATGTGACCGTGCAAAGCCAGGGCCGGTTGTCCCTCCTCTATCGCCTCCCGCACCGCCTTCGAGCCGACAGGTACGATCGAGCGTCCACCGTGCTTGGGGCGCATATTCTCGTCTATCTCGGGGGCGTCGTCGAGCCCGGACTTGTAGGGCGGGCAGTGGAAGTTGTAGATCGTTTTCTCGGGAGGGGCGGTGACCTGGCCCGTCATCTTCTTCAGGCGTGCCGCAAGGTCCTCCTCGTCCTCTTCGCGATAGGTATCCCAAGGCGTACGGTTCGACCACCCGGTAGAGACCATCTGGTAGTCGCCGAACTCGACGACCTTGCCCTCGGCGAGCCGTACGCGTTTGGCGGAGGAGATGATATCATCGACCTCGAACTGGTCATCGTTGCCTGGGCTGACGAAGCACTCGATGTCGGTGCCTTCGAACTTCTCATCGGCCATCTGCATCCAGCGCTCAATCGTCCCCAGCATCTCCTTGTAGAAAAGCTCATTGCGCAGATCCTCATCCGACTCGAGCTCGCTCATCTCGTCCGGATCGGTGCGGAAAGGGTAGTAGCCGCGCCTCTTGACCGAGTCCTCGAACTCCTTTACCTCGTCTTCGCTCTCGAATTTCCGCCGGTTCTCGAGTAGCGTCGCGTGCCAGCGGTTAGGTCCTTCCTCAACTATCGGGACGAGCGCCTTGCCTGTCATATCGCCACCGAGGATCATGATGTTCGCCTCGTAGTGCTTGCCCGAGTTCAAGAACTTGCGCCAGCAGGTCTCCGAGCC
>DATDKB010000059.1:0-2653 GCA_036520255.1 Rubrobacter sp.
TCGGCCGATTCTGGCAGTTCTGCGCGCGGTCCCACAAACTCCATGAGCGGTACCCCGAAACCGCACGAACTCGAAACCCGCTCCACCGCCACCTCTACGACGGCCCGCGCTCCGGGCAGCTCCGGGAATCGGGGACGCAACTCCTCGTGAGCATCGTCGCCGGGCTCATAAACCCTACCCCGTCCGTAGAGGCGGACCACCTTCGGCGGGCCCTCGAACGCGCAGAACATCAGCGTGATGCGTCCGTCCGCCTTCAGGTGGGCTATCGTCTCCACGCCGCTGCCGGTTAGGTCAAGCCAGGCGACGCGGTTCGGGCCGAGAACCCGGAAGGTGTCGAGACCGCGTGGCGAGACGTTGACGCGCGCGTCGGGGTCGGCGGGAGCGGTGGCGACGAAGAACACCGGCTGCGACTCCAACCAACGCGCGAACTGGTCGGGGATCTTTTCGAAGGCTTGTGCCATACCCGTGCTCCTTCCTCCGGCCGGCAATACGAAATCGCCGCCAGCCGCGCGCATGAGAGTTCAGCGTAGCAGGGAGCCGTCCTTCTTGCCCATATTCACCGGAGTGCGTGGAAGGGGTGTTCTCCGAAGTTCGGGAGCTAGGCTCTGCGTCGGTTCACCAATACCACACCCGCGAGGGCGACTGCCCCACCGACCATAGACAAGGCCGTGGGGACCTCGCCCAGCCATAGGTAGGCTATGACGATGGCCACAGGGGGGAAGAGGTACTCTAGCGTAACCGCCCTAGACGCCGGGAGCCGCGAGAAGACGTAGGCGGCGCTCGCGTAGGCGACCACAGTGGGGAAGACGCCCAGGTAGACGACGGCGAGGGTGGCACGCGGCGGCGCGGATCGCACCTCCCCGATCAGGCCGGGGAAGAAGGGGAGCAGCAGCAGCGCCCCCGCCCATACGGCGTAGGCGGTGAAGGCGAGCGACCCGTACTTCTGGAGATAGGGCTTCTGGAAGGCGAAGTAGACGCTGGCGGAAACGGCCGCGAGGAGTACGAGCAGCGCGCCGGCGTTGACCCCGAACCCTCCTCCTTCGCCGACGCTGATCAGGGCCACCCCCAGGAAGCCGACCGCGATCCCCGACCAGCCGAGAGCATCGAGCCTCTCCCGCAGGAAGGCGGCGGCCAGCACAGCGGTGAAGATGGGGATCGAGGCGACGATCAGGCTCGCCGCCCCTGCGCTGGCGGTGAGCTGCCCGTAGTTGAGCGCCACATTGTAGAGGGCGAAGGCGAAGAGACCCGCGAGCACGGCCGCCGGGAGATCCCTGGCTTCGGGCAGGCGCATGCCCGACACCGCGGCATAAACGGCCAACGCCGCCGAGGCGATGAGCATGCGCAGGAGCGCCAGAGGACCCGGGGGGTAGGAAGCGAGGGCCGCACCGATGGCCGCGTAGGCGGAGGCCCCGAAGACGACCGCGGCCACCACGGCGGCCAGCAGGCGAGCGTCCAGTCCCCTTCCCACGCGCCCATGTTAGTGGCCTTCCAAGCGTTATTCACCTAACGTCGTGGAAGGGGGATTCTGCGAACTTCGCGTTCACGGCGTTCTCCGAAGTTCGGCTAAATGAAATTCTCCGAAGTTCGCCCCGGGCTTCGGGAGGTGGCATCATGCTCCCGGTGGAAGAGTTGACTCGCCGAGCAAAGAAGCGGGTCGGAAAGGAGGAGAGTGCGTCCATGGCATTAGGCGACCAGATAGGCGAGGCATCCGGCACGATAACCGGTACCAGGGTGATTACTCCCTCGGCGGGGCAGACACGAATAGAGGTGTCCTTCCAGGGCAGCGGCACGATGCTAGGGCAGGACATAACCGACATAGGCACCTACTGGCAGACCCTCAGGCCAGGAGGCGTGCTCTACGGCGAAGGGGACGTACTCTATATCACCGGTGATGGCGAGAGCGCTCACTGAAGGGGTTTTGGCGTCGGTAGGCCCACGGGCCCCTTCCCTGCGGGGCATTTCGCCGTTTGTGGTTCCGCTCAGACCGAGTCGCAGGCGCTCAGCCGCTTCAACGAGATAGCCACCGTCAATGAATTCGATGTGGACCAGGAGGGCAATTATCGCTACACGATGTTGGAGTGGAGATAGCGAAACCGGGTGACCGGTAGCGCTTTGCAATCACCCAGGGCTGGGGCTTCTCACTCCGGCCCTTCTTCACTTGCCCTTATTCACCAACCTCGGGGAACAGGTGTTCTAAGGAGTTCGTCATCTCAGAAGCATCCTACCCGCCGGCTGAGGTTTCCCTCCCCGGAGGGTACGGGTAAATAATCGGTGCGAAACCCGAAGGGGAGGAGGCAGGAGGCGAGATGGCTCTACACACGATGCTCAAAAAGAACCTGAATAACCCGGATGAGGCGGACGTACACGGGAAGATCAAGAAAGACACGGTTACCCTCGACACTGTCAACGTCACCCGTGTCACCTTTGATGTTGGGGCACAGTGGTCCGATGACCTGAAGGATTACGCGGGCACGGAGAGTTGTCAGCTACCCCACGTAGCGTTGGTACAGTCCGGACGCCTAAAGGTGGTGATGGACGATGGTTCGGAGGAGGAGTTCGGGCCGGGCGACATCATGATGCTGCCACCGGGACATGATGCGTGGACGGTAAGCGAAGAGCCATGCGTATTCGTCGAATTTTCCCAAGGTAACGA
>DATDKB010000060.1:0-2112 GCA_036520255.1 Rubrobacter sp.
TCTTCGTTTGTGGGCGGGGACAGGGTCCTCAAACGGCTCTCGCTCACGCGCGTCGGCGAGATGGATCTCGAGCGGGCCAACGGCGGCACGGACGATCTCATCCGGATAAACGGCGGGCTGACCGTCAAGGACGCCCTCTCCGAGCTGATCGGCTCGGGGCACACCAGGGCCGTGGTGGAGAAGGATGGTGAGAACGGACTGCTGACCTTCGAGGCTATAGAAGATCTCATGGGCGGGACCTCGGATGAGGACTCCAACGGCGGGGAGAGTTCCGAGTGAGCAACCCAGCGTTACTCCTCTTGCAGAACGTACTCGAGGAACCCAAGCTTATAGACTGGGAGTGGATCAAGGAGAACTTCTGGGAAGACATAGTGCCGGCGCTCCAGGGACACATCTTCCTCTCGTTCATCTCGATCGGGATCGCCCTCGTCATCGCGCTGCCCGTCGGAGTGCTCTCTGCACGCTACCGCAAGGTCTACCCGCCGGTCACCGCCGTCACGGGCGCCCTGTACTCCATACCGAGCCTCGCGCTCCTCGCAATCCTCATCTCCATACCAGGGGTGGCCATCGGGCCGTCGCCCGTGATCATCGCCCTCGTGGCCTATTCGCTCCTGATCCTTATTCGCAATACCGTCGCCGGCCTGGACTCAGTGCCGCCCGAGACGATAGACGCGGCCCGCGGCATGGGCCTGACGAACCGCCAGATCCTCTTTAGGGTCGAGCTGCCGCTGGCGCTGCCCATAATCGTGGCAGGCATCCGCATCGCCACCGTGACGATCATAGGCATCGCGACCATCGGCGCTTACATCAACGGCGGAGGCCTGGGAACCCTTATCTTCGACGGCATCGGCCGGCAATTCCCGACCATGATCATTTCCGGCGCGGTCCTCGCGACAGCGCTGGCCATCATAGCCGACCTGCTGCTTCTCGCGCTCGAACGCTACCTTAGGCCGTGGGCGCGGGCCAGGAGGACGTAGCATGCTTTTCAAGATACTCGAGGTCTACGCCCGTCCTGACTTCCCCGAGAAACTCAGGCAGCATATCGTGCTCTCTCTGGTCGCCCTGCTCGTCGCCATAGCGATTGCCATGCCCGTCGCCGTGATGATACGCAACACGCGGCTCGGCGCGGCCATAGCCATCAACATCGGCAACATCGGGCGCGCGGTACCAAGCCTGGCGATCCTGGCGCTCGCTTTGCCTTTTTTCGGGATCGGATTCGGGTCGGCCCTGGTGGCGCTCACGGCGCTCGCCATTCCGCCGATCCTCATCAACGCCTCGACGGGGCTTAGGGAGGTCGACAAGGGCATCATCGACGCCGCCCGCGGGATGGGCCTCTCGGGAAGCCAGATCCTGACCGGCATACAGTTACCTATAGCCGCGCCCGTGATATTCGCCGGCATCAAGACCTCAGCCGTGCAGACCGTCGCGAGCGCCACTCTCGCTACGTTTATCGGGGGCGGGGGCCTGGGAGACCTGATCGTGGAAGGCTACTCGCGCAAGGGGCCTGAGATACTGCTCGCAGGGGCCCTTGCCGTCGCGATTCTCGCGATAATCACGGAGGTCGGCTTCGGCACGCTGGAGCGGACGTTTACCCCGAAGGGGCTCAAGATAGCGCAGAAAAGACGTGGTTGATCGGACAATCGAAAGAGGAGGAAAGATGAAGAACAGGACCAAGCTGATCCGCGCGGTACCCGCGCTGCTTGTGGGCCTCTCGTTGCTGCTCGTCGTCGCCTGCGGCAACGTGGGCGGCACCGACAGCGGGGGCTCCGGCGGCGCGAGCGGCCCGACTATCACCGTCGGCTCGAAGGACTTTACCGAGCAGTTCATACTGGGCAGCATGTACGCCCAGGCGCTCGACGCCAACGGTTTCAACGGGGTGGCGAAGCTAGATCTTGGCTCCGAACAGATAGCGGACAAGGCGCTGCAGAGCGGCCAGATCGACCTCTACCCCGAGTACACGGGCACCTCGCTCGTGGCTATTGTCCCCTACAAGGGCGATCCCGCCACCCTGACGACCCCGCAGAAAACCTACGAGGCGGCCAAGAAGGGCTACGCCGCGCGTAAGCCGGCCGACACCATGCTGACGCCGGCCCCCTTCAACAACACCTACGG
>DATDKB010000061.1:0-13233 GCA_036520255.1 Rubrobacter sp.
CCGCGACCATCTCACGGGACTTTTCTCCAAAGACCGCTTCGACCGCGAGTTCGAGCATCGTCTGGAAGCGATGGCAGATGAGGGAAGGCCACTGAGCGTGCTGATGGCCGACATAGACAGCCTCAAAGAGGTAAACGACGCTCACGGACATTTGCTGGGCGAGTTCGTGGTGGGTGAGATCGGGCGCATCATCGGCGCCCTGCACGAAGAAGAGGGCCGCAGCGCCACCCGCTTCGGCGGCGACGAGTACCAGACCATCCTCCCCGACCTCTCCAGAGAAGAGGCTGTGGAGATCGCCGAGGAGGCCCGCCAGCGCGTCCAAGCGCACGCCTTCGAGAGGGAAGGCACCACGGCCAGGACCACCGTCTCCATAGGCGTCGCGTGCTACCCCGAGGACGGGATCACCCGCCAGGAGCTGACCCACGCCGCCGACGCTGCGCTCTACCGGTCCAAGAGGGCCGGCGGCAACGTGGTGAGCGTGTAAGCAAGCTCCAGCCTTCGGCTTCCGCTTGCAGCACGCCTGCTTCGCAGGCTTTCAGCACGCTCGGCCCTCCAGGCCTCGCTTATCAGGTTGTTGGTTGTGGGCGTATCGCCTGTCCTTTGGGCGGCATATAATGTGTCTGGCAGACGGATGTTGGCGCACCGTCAGGCTCTGGTGGCGACGGAAAAGGAGGACGGTATGGCTCAACCGCAGGCGTTGCCGTCGGAGACCGGACACTGGTGGGCCCTAGCGCTACGCGGCGCCATCTCCATCCTTTTCGGGCTGGCCGCGCTACTCAGGCCCGGTATCGCTCTGGAGGCTCTGATCCTGCTGTTCGGCGCCTACGCCCTGGTCGACGGCGTGTTCGCGATAGTGGGCGTGTTCGGGGGTACGCGTGGGGGGACGCCGCGCTGGCTCTTGTTCATCGAGGGAATAGCCAGCATCCTCGTAGGTCTGATCGCCTTCGTGCTGCCTGGGCTGACCGCGATTCTCTTTCTCTACCTCATCGCTATCTGGGCCATCATCACGGGGGTCTCCGAGATAGCCATGGCCATCAGGCTGCGCCGGGAGATCAGGGGCGAATGGGCCCTCATAGTCGGCGGCGCTTTCTCCGTGCTCTTCGGCGTACTACTGGCCGTGATCGGACCGATCGCGGGGTTGCTCTCGCTGATATGGCTGATCGGCATCTACGCCGCGGCGTTCGGCATCCTGATGCTGATCACGGCCTTCCAGGTGCGCGGCAGGGACAGCGGCGGCGGCACCGACAGGCCGAGCAGGGTCGTGTGATCCACCGGACAGGTCCCACGAAGGACATCAGAATGCGGCCGACGTCTAGGCGCGCAACGAGTCAAGGGGCGCCTGGCCTGTCTGGAGGTTAACGGTGGTGCGAAGGAAACGCTCCCGAAAAAGCGCTAGGGCCGAGATAGGCAGGTATCGTCCCACCCCGATCCGTATCTCGAGGCGCGCCAGGACCGTGTTCATCGTACTCGGTGTCCTCGTTGTCGCCCTGATCATGTGGTTCTCGCCGACGGTTCCTGTCGTCTTGCTCGGCGGTTTCGCCGTGGCGCTCGTTCTCTCGTTCCCGGTGCGCTGGCTCTCCTATATCATGCCGCGGTGGTTGGCCATGCTGATCACGTTCCTGGCGCTCCTTGGTATTGGCTTGCTCGCTTTCCTGATCCTCATTCCTATCCTGGTAGTACAGTTGGTGTCGTTCGTAAAGGCCGCGCCTGAGATCGTGACGGGAGCGAGGAAGACGCTTGTGGGCTTGCTGCAACCGCTCGCCGACTACGGCCTGCTGAAGGGGACTCCCGACGAGTTCATGGGAGAACTTGGGCAGGATCTACTAGACCTCGCCAGGTCTTTGGGGAAGAACGTCCTCGGCAGCCTGGTTAGCTTCGTCTCCAGCACTATCAGCCTGGTTCTCTCTATCTTCGGGGTGCTCTTCGTCTCGGTCTATTTACTCGCCAACGTACGCAGTATCAAAGCTACCTACCTCATGGCGGCGCCGAAGCGCTACAGGCGAGACGCCGCCGAGCTGTGGGAGAGCGAGGGGAACTCTTTGTCACGATACTTGAGCGGGTTAGGGCTCGACATGATAATACAGGGCGCCATCTCTACCGTAGCCCTCTTCTTCCTGGGGGTACCTTACGCGCTGCTGCTCGGCACCTGGGTCGCGCTCACTGCGGTCATACCCTACATCGGGGCCTGGTTGGGCGCCATACCGGCGGTCCTGGTCGCCCTCACGATCTCCCCCGGCAAGGCCGTCCTGACAGCCCTGCTCTACCTGATAATTCAGCAGATCGAAGGCAACGTATTGCAGCCAAGAATTCAGGGACAGGCGCTCAACATGCCATCGATCTTGATCTTTCTCGGCGTGATCGCGGGCGCCGAGATAGCCGGGTTCTTAGGGATACTATTCGCCGTGCCAACCCTGGCGGTCCTGAAGGTCCTCTTCGACTTCTTCCGCGCCCGCCTGTACACAGAGGAGGTCAGACCGCCGACACCCCCGGCTTCTCAACAAGTTCAAGAAATCGATACCTCGTAGGGGCGGACCGCGAACCTCCCAGTTACGAAGCGTTAAGGTTTCATCTGGAAGCGAAAATCCGCAACTTGCTCGGCGGCGCGGGCGGCCCGGAGCAGCATCGGCTCGGTGAAGTGGTCGCCCATCAGTTGGACGCCAACGGGGAGTCCTTCCGCGAGACCTCCGGGGACGCTGATGGCGGGTACACCGGCCAGGCTCGCGGGGACGGCGCAGATGTCCTGCAGGTACATGGCAAGGGGGTCGTCGGTCTTGGCTCCTAGCTCGAATGCGACGGAGGGCGAGGTCGGGGAGAGGAGGACGTCGTAGCGGGAAAAGGCGGTGCGGAAGTTCTCGATTATCCTGGTCCTCACCTTCTGCGCCTGGGCGTAGTAGGCGTCGTAGTAGCCCGAAGACAGGGCGTAGGTGCCGAGCATAATCCTTCGCTTCGCCTCGGGTCCGAAGCCCCTCTCGCGCGTCTTGCGGTACATCTCGTGCACGCCATCGGCCTGGACCCTTAGCCCGTAACGGACCCCGTCGAAGCGGGCGAGGTTGGACGAGACCTCGGCCGGCGCGATGATGTAATACGCCTCCAGCGCGTAGTACGCGTGCGGCAGGTTTACCTCCCCCACCTCGGCCCCGGCGCCCTCGAGTCCCTCGGCGACGGCGCCGACCACCTCGCGCACCCCGGCGTCTATGCGCTCGTCCATGAGCTCCGTCACCACCCCGATCTTGAGGCCCTTAACGCCGCCGTTCAGGCTGGCGAGGTAGTCGGGGACCTCGACATTGGCGCTGGTCGAGTCGCGCCGGTCGTGGCCGGCTATGGCCTGCAGCAGGAGCGCCGAGTCCCGCACGTCGCGGGTCATCGGACCGACCACGTCGAGCGAGGAACCGAAGGAGATGAGCCCGTAGCGCGAGACACGCCCGTAGGTTGGCTTGAGCCCGACGATGCCGCACAACGCCGCCGGCTGGCGCACCGAACCACCCGTGTCCGTCCCGAGCCCCCACCACCCCTCGCCCGCTGCGACCGCGGCCGCCGAGCCGCCCGAGGAGCCACCAGGGACACGGCCCAGGTCCCACGGGTTGCGGGTTGGTCCGTAGGCCGAGTTCTCCGTCGACGAGCCCATCGCGAACTCGTCCATGTTGGACTTGCCGACCATGATGAGGTCCTCGCCAAAGTTCTCCAGCGCCGAGGCATCGTAGAGCGGCTCGAAGTCCTCGAGGATCTTCGATCCACAGGTCGTCCTCACGCCGCGCGTGCTGAGTACGTCCTTGACGACGAGCGGAACGCCCTCCCAGAACCTCCGGTCGCCGTTCTTCGCGTCTACCCTTTCGGCGCGTTCGAGTGCCAGGTCGGGGGTAGTCGTCAGGAAGGCGTTGACCTCGTCGTCGACCTCCCTGACGCGCCTGTTGGCGACCTCGGCGGCTTCGCTGGCCGAGACCTCGCCGGCTTCTATCTTGCTCGCGAGTTCGTGGGCTGTCAGGTCGAGCGGGTTCTCCCTCATCTCAGTCGATCCTCGGGACGGCGAAGAGGTCGTCGACGCGCTCGGGGGCTGGAGCGAGGGCCTGTTCCTGGGAAAATTCGGGGCTGGGCTCGTCGGCGCGGTGGACGTTGGAGAGGTTCAGCGGGTTCGCCGTCGGCGGCACGTCGGAAAGGTCGAGCTCCCGGATCTTCTCTATGCTGTCCAGGATCGCGTCGAGCTGCGTGCCCATCCTCGCTATCTCATCGTCGGTCAGGCCCAACCGCGCCAGATTCGCCACGTGGCGCACCTGCTCTTCGGATATCATGTTTCGCCCCCGGTCTCTCGCTTGCAGAATTAGAACGTATCTTAGCGCAGCGTCAATGCCCCATCGTGAGTGGGACACGGCGGCGTTGTCTCAGGCTTCTCCCGTGGCCCGCAGGGCGGCGAGGAGCGCTTCGAACTCTTCGCGGCATTCCCCACACAAGTGGAGGTGTTCCTGGACGAGCGGCATCGCCCTGGCGGCGTCCAGGCCGGAGAGCTGTATCGTTACGAAGCGATCCAGTTCCTCGAAGCACTCGTCGCAGCCGATCTCCCTATCACGGGTCTCGGCTATCTCCTGTAGCACCGCTTTGAAAATATCTTCGTCGATCACGGGTCCTTTGTCCTGGTGCCTGAGCACCTCGATTAGTAGATGTGCCGGGAGGACCGGATCTTACCTCACGCAAATGCGCCAAGCACGTCCTCAGCCGAGAGCCTCTCCGCCTCCATCCTTCGCTTTAGCCGCTTGCGGGCGTCGTAGAGGAGCTTGTAGAGCGCGTTGCGGTTCTCGTGCCCATGCGGTCGGCTATCGCCTCAAGGGGCATGCCGCTGAGCGCGGCTAGCAGGGCGACGCGTTGCTTCTCGGTCAGGTCTTCATCCATAAAGCGCCTGAAGTCGGCGAGCATGATGCTCTTCGTCGTCGCCCGCTCGGGGTCTGTCAGCGGGTCAGATCGCGCGACGGCGCCCTCACCCTGGCGGTCGATCACGTCTTCCAACGAGACGTCACGCCACCGGCTGCGCCGCATCTCGGCGAACGCCGTGCGCACGCAGATCTTCTGCGCCCAGACGGTAAAGCGGCTCTCCCCCCTAAAGGAGGCTAGGTTGTCCAGGATCTTCAACAGCGCCTCCTGCACGAAGTCCTCGACGGAGGGCTCTACGCCGCCGGTCCTGCCGCGCAGGGCGGCCCTCAGGCCTCGCACCAGCAGGACGCGCAGGTCCGCGAGCGCCGCCTCCTTGTGCGGCCCCCGCAAAGCGGCGAGCCACTCTTCGTTGCTGCGCTCTTCTATTGGGAACCACCGCTGTCGCGCGTGCCGGCCAAGTGGGTTTCAATTGTACAGGCGTCGGACGCCACGGTCGCTGTCGAAGGTAAGAGTTTGGCCCGTTGGGGCCTCTGTATCGGTGAGAGGGCCAACGAGGCGACGACAAGGCATTGTGAAACCCCGTCACAGAGGAGGAAGCAAGGAAATGGAGATCCACGAAGCGGAGGGCGCATCCGGCCAAGTCGTTCCACAAGAGGGCACGCCAGGCTACCAGCCCATAGAGAATTACGGGATCATCGGCGATTTGCACACCACGGCCCTGGTGGGCATGGACGGTTCCATAGACTGGCTGTGCCTGCCGCGCCACGACTCCCCGAGCGTCTTCGGGGCGATCCTCGACGATGCCAGAGGCGGAAGGTTCAAAATCTCCCCCGACATGGAAGGGACCACCTGCAAGCAACTCTACTGGCCCGACACCAACGTCCTGGTCACGCGGTTCTTTACGCCCGACGGGGTCGGGGAGATCACGGACTATATGCCGATGGACACCTCTGGTAGCGGCCAGGGGCAGCACCAGATCGTCCGTCGCGTCGAGGTGGATCGCGGCACCATGACCTTCCAGATGGAGTGTACCCCGGCCTTCGATTACGCCCGCGGGGAGCACGAGACCGAGATCGCGCCCGGCGGGGCGACGTTCCGTTCCCCCGAATTGAGCCTCGGCCTGGCGTCGTTCTTCCCCCTACAGCACAAGGACAACGGGGCTTTCGCCGAGTTCACGCTTCACGAAGAACAATCGACCGTCTTCGTGCTCAGGCAGATAGAGGACGAAGACGAGTGCGGGGTCTGTTTCTCGAAGGCGGAAGAAGAACAACTCTTCACGCGTACCGTGGACTACTGGCGCCGCTGGCTCTCGCGGTGCACCTACACGGGCCGGTGGCGAGAGATGGTCCACCGCTCGGCCCTTACCCTGAAGTTGCTCACCTACGCGCCGACGGGGGCGATAGTGGCAGCCCCAACCATGGGATTGCCAGAGGGGGTCGGCGGGGAGCGCAACTGGGACTACCGTTACACCTGGATCAGGGACGCCGCCTTCACCCTCTACGGCCTCCTGCGCATCGGCTTTACGGAAGAGGCGGAAGGGTTTATGAGGTGGCTGGAAGCGCGCTGCCAGACGTCCAACCCCGATGGATCTTTGCAACTCATGTACGGGATAGACGGACGCATGGACCTGACGGAGACGACGCTCGATCACCTCGACGGCTACCGTGGCTCGCGTCCAGTGAGGCTCGGAAACGGCGCCTACGACCAGCTACAGCTCGACATCTACGGCGAGCTCATGGACGCCGTCTACCTCTACAACAAGCACGGCTCCCCCATCTCCTATGATCTATGGACGTACCTACGAATTCTCATCAACTGGGTCTGCGACAACTGGCAGAACAAGGACGAGGGGATCTGGGAGACCAGGGGCGGCCGTAAGGACTTCGTGTACTCCAGGCTCATGTGCTGGGTCGCAATAGACAGGGGTTTGAGGCTCGCCGACAAGCGCTCCTTCCCCGCCGACCGCGAGAAGTGGCTGGCGGTCCGGGACGAGATCTACGAGGAGATCATGGACAAGGGCTGGAGCGAGGAGCGCGAGGCGTTCGTCCAGTCCTACGGCGGCGATACCTTGGACGCGTCCAACCTGATCATGCCGCTCGTCTTTTTCCTCTCCCCGAGCGACCCCAGGATGCTGAAGACACTCGACGCCACAAATCGCCCGCCGAAAGACGGGGGGCTCGTCTCGAACAGCCTCGTCTACCGCTACGACGTAGAGAAGTCCTCCGATGGCCTGACGGGCGAGGAAGGCACCTTCAGCCTCTGCACCTTCTGGCTCGTCGAGGCGCTAACGCGGGCGGGGCGCCTCGAAAAATCCCGCCTTATCTTCGAGCACATGCTCGGCTACGCCAACCATCTCGGGCTATACGCCGAGGAGATAGGCCACCGCGGCGAGGCCCTTGGCAACTTCCCTCAGGCTTTCACGCACCTCACGCTCATAAGCGCAGCCCACAACCTCGACAGGGCGCTCGGAAGCAGGGGTTAACAACTTCAGAAAGGAGTCTCCCTCTATGCAAGCACAGCATTACGATGCCGTGGTGATCGGGTCCGGCCAGGGCGGAAACCCGCTGGCCAGAGCCCTGGCCGAGGCCGGAAGAAAGACGGCGATCATAGAACGCGAGCACGTCGGCGGCACCTGTATCAACGAGGGCTGCACCCCCACCAAGACGATGGTCGCCAGCGCCAAGACGGCCTACGTAGGCGGGCGTTCGGCAGACTACGGCGTTCACGACGGCCCGGTCGCCGTCGACATGCACGAAGTACGCCGACGCAAGCAGGCGATAGTGGACAGCTTCAGGGAGGGCAATGAGAAACGCATCGAAGCCACGGAAGGCCTGGACCTGATCGACGGCGAAGCCAGCTTTACGGGCCCGAGATCGCTCGTGGTACGCACGAACGACGGTGAAACCTTCGAGATCGGCGCTGACAACGTTTTTATCAACGTCGGCGCGAGGCCGGCCAACCCCCCGATCGAGGGCCTGGATAGCGTGCAGGCCCTGAACTAGACCTCCATCATGGAACTGGACGAGCTGCCCGAACACCTGCTCGTGCTCGGCGGCAGCTACGTCGGGCTCGAGTTCGCCCAAATGTTCCGGCGCTTCGGCAGCGAGGTAACCGTCGTGCAGCGGGGCGGACAGTTGATGGGCCGCGAGGACGCCGACATCGCCGAAGCGGTCGCCGCCATCATGCGAGAGGACGGTATCGAGGTCCTGCTAGATACCCAGACGCTGCGCGCCGCGCAGGATGAGCACGGGAAGATCCTACTGACGGTAGACACATCCGAAGGGGAGCGTACGCTCGAAGGCTCCCACCTCCTCGTGGCGGCAGGCCGCCCGCCCAACACGGGAACCCTCGACCTCGACGCGGCCGGCATAGAGATGGACAAACGCGGTTTCATCAAGACCAACGATCGCCTGGAGACCAGTGCATCCGGCGTCTACGCCCTTGGAGACGTTAAGGGGGGACCCGCCTTCACCCACATCTCGTACGAGGATTTCCGCATCATCAGCGCCAACCTGCTTGAGGGTGGTAGCGCCACAATCGCAGACCGCCTTGTCCCCTACACGATGTTCATAGATCCACAGCTCGGTCGAATCGGCTTGAGCGAGCAGGAGGCCAGGGCCCAAGGCCGCGACGTGCTCATCGCCAAAATGCCGATGAGCTACGTTGCGCGGGCCATTGAGATGGACGAGACGCGCGGCTTCATGAAGGCCGTCGTCGAAGCCGAGACCGAGCAGATCCTGGGCTGCGCGGTGCTGGGAATAGAAGGCGGTGAGATCATGGCGATGATCCAGATCGCCATGATGGGCAACCTGCCCTATACGGCCCTCCGCGACGCCGTCTTCGCCCACCCTACGCTCGCCGAGTCGCTGAACACCCTCTTCTCGACAATAGAGCAGCGGTGAGTGGTGCAATGAGGTTGATCTCGGTAAACGTCTCGCTGCCCGGCCAAATCCAGAACAGAGGCAAGACGGTGACGACCGGTATATTCAAGGAGCTGGTCAAAGATCGGATCATGCTCCGATCCTTGAACCTCGAAGGTGACGGGCAGGCGGATCTCGTAGGCCACGCCGGAATCTACAAAGCAGCCTACGCCTATTCGATCGAGAACTACGATTACTGGAGTCATGAGCGCGGTCAAACAGACTTCCCCCTCGGCCAGTTCGGGGAGAACTTTACCCTCGAGGGGATGGTAGAAGACGAGATCCAGCCACGGCCCGAACACCCTCACGTCATACGCGCCCGTTACGAACCCGCGGTTTACTTGTAGGGGCGGTTCGCGAACCGCCCAAAATACGAACCGGCCTAACCGATCGCTCCCATCCGGGCGGCCATGACCGTGTTGTGGAGCAGCATCGCGCGGGTCATCGGTCCGACGCCTCCGGGGACGGGGGAGATCCAGGCCGCTCTCGGCTCGACCTCATCGAAGCGCACGTCCCCGACGAGACCGCCTTCTTCCCTACGATGGATGCCGACGTCGACGACGACCGCTCCTTCCTTTACGTGCTCGGCCCCGATCATCTCCCTGCGGCCCGCGGCTACGACGAGGATGTCAGCGCGCCGGGTGACTTCCGGAAGGTCGCGCGTGCGCGAGTGGCAGACCGTGACGGTCGCGTTCTCCTTCAAAAGTAGCTGCGCGAGCGGCTTGCCGACGAGGTTCGAGCGTCCGACGACAACGGCCCCCTGCCCCGCCACCTCAACGCCGTTGCGTCTGAGAAGCTGGATGATGCCGTGCGGGGTGCAAGGACGGAGGGAAGGCAGGCCGACGGCGAGCCGTCCCGCGCTCTCGGGGCTCAGGCCGTCCACGTCCTTGGCCGGGTTTATGCTCGAGACCAGGGGCACGGCGTCGAGTCCTTCCGGCAGGGGAAGCTGGATGAAGAAGCCCGAGACCGCCTTATCTTCGTTCGACGACGCCACGAGGCCGGCGAGATCTTCCTGTGGCACGTCCGCGGGAAAGCGGTGGACCCTCGATTCGATCCCGACCTCGCGGCTGTCGCGCTCCTTGGCGGCGACGTAGGTGACGGAGGCCGGGTCCTCGCCGACGAGTATCACGTCGAGGCGGGCGGTGACGCCCCGCTCTCCGAGCGCGGACACCTCGGAGGCCACTTCGGAGCGGACCTTGGACGCCGCGGCCTTGCCGTCGAGTATCTTCGCCACGGGCCTTCTAGAGGACCGAGAGGAGTACGGGGGCAACCTGCTTTTTGCGGCTCATCACGCCGGGTAGGTCGATGACGCCGTTCCGTGCCTGGGCTTCGAAGGCCTGGTGCACGGGGGAGCAATCCCCGGCGCAGAGGAGTTGGGTGCCGCCCTCCATGATGTCCGTAACCATCAAGGCTGAGAACAGATAGCCGTTCTCACCTTTCAGGTCCTCCAGGGCTTCAAGAAGCTCGCCCTTGCGCTCTAGCAGACCGGTGCCGACCGTCTCCACCTGGGAGACGCTCACCTTGTCTCCCGAGCTTGTCCCGTACTCCTTCGCGTCGCGGACGACGATCTCCGCCGCCGAGAGCGACGAGACGTCGGAGGAAGCCTCGAACATCTCCGTCCCGAACCCTTCCGCGTCCAGGTCGAACGTCTCCTCGAGGTACTTTGCGACCTCCCGGTCACGGTCGGTGGTGGTCGGGGAGTTCAGGATCACGGTGTCTGAGAGCAGGGCCGCGAGCAGCATTTTGGCCGTCGGCTCCTCGGGCACGAGGCCGCTCGCCCGAAAGCGCTCCACGACCAGGGTCGCCGTGGAGCCGACGGGGTCGAAGGTGGCGGGGATGGGAGATGAGGTCTCGATGTCCCCGACGTGGTGGTGGTCCAGGATCTCCACGACCTCAGCCTTCTCGACGCCGGCGACGCTCTGGCCTATCTCGGCGTGGTCGACGAGCAGGACGCGCCTCGGTTTGGGGTTTAGGAGATTCGTCCTCGTCACGACCCCGATGGGCACTTTCCTGTCGTCGACGGCGATCGCGGCCCTGTAATGGACCTCCATGACCTGCTCGGTTATATCGGTTATGAGGTCGTCCGGCCTGACGGTCAGGGGGTTCTCGTTCATTACCTCCCAGCATGGTACGGAGAGCTGTATGAGGCGGCTCGTGACGTAGGAGTCGAGCGGGGAAACCACGACGGCCGTTCCGCTCTCCCTGGCTATCTCGAGCACCTCGTCGTCGGGACGTACGCCGTTGGAGACGACGACCACGCCGGCTCCCAGCTCCATGGCCCTACGCTGGCCCTTCGGACGGTCCCCTATAACGACAACGTCGCCCGGGTTCATGGACTTGCCCATGGAGTCCACGCTCATCGAGATGACCCAGAGCTGGCCCGAGAACTCGCTCTCCTTCTCGCCGACCAGAAGCTCGCCCTCGAGAACCTCAACCATAGCCCCGACCGTGACCGGGCTGTCGGCGAAGCTGGAAGCCCCGCGCGATTCACGCACGTACATGCGCGCCAGGTTCCGCTCCGTGATGATCCCGGTAAGCGTACCGTCTTTTTCGACTATCGGGAGCTGGCTTATGTTCCGCCTGGCCATCGTCAGGCCCACGTTGCGCAAGGGATCATTCTTGTTGGCGACCGCCACGTCGTCGGACATGACGTCCTTGACCCGCAGCATTATGTGCCTGATCCGCCTCGGTTCTTCGGCCCCGCTCTTCTCCAAAGCCCATGCGGTTTGTGCGTTCGCCTCCCCGAGCCTGACCGCCTCGTAGTTGTTATCCGGGTCGACGAGGTTCTTGTACTCGGCGTAGCCGATGGCCGAGGCGATCGTATCCGTATCGGGGTTCTTGTGACCTGTCACGTAGACGTGTGGCATAGTTCTCCTTTTGCCCCTTACCTGAGCCTGGTCATGGCCCGTGGATGCAGGCTTTGACGCCCACCCGCAGCAAACCGATTCTCAAACCCTACTCCCCAAAGCGTATCAGAATCCGTAACCGACAGGGCGCACGGGTCACAACAACAAAGATAGTTCCATTTGAGGGATATACTGCCCCAACCTCGCCTGTAAATTGAAAGCATGTTACGTTGTTGTCGTTTACGCGGCGTTTAGCCCCACCTATAAAGGAGGAGATGAATGTCTAGGACCGGAGGACTCGCGATCACTACTATGAGCTTGGTCGCGTTCGTGGCGTTGCTGGCTTGGCGCAACGGTCCGGCCTCGGCGCAGGTCTCCCCCGCAACAGCGGGCACCACCATCTTCGTGAACACCGCATCGGACGAGTCGATTACCGACGGCGACTGCTCCTTGAGGGAAGCCATAAGGGCCGCCAACTCCAACGCGGCGGTCGATGCGTGCGCGGCGGGCAAGGCGAGGGCGTGCGATGCGATCAACTTTTCCCTGGGCCGGGAGCGACCATCGCCCTAAAGAGGACGCTGCCGGCCATCACCGACGCATCGGGGCTCACCATCTTCGGCGGCGAGACGGCGAAGATCGTGGTGAGCGGTGACAACAAGGTACGGGTGCTCGTCGTTAAGAAGGACGCGCGCCTTACGCTGCGCAGCATCACGATCGCGAACAGCTCGGCGCCCGACGATAGCTCCGAAACGACCGGCTCCGGCGCCGGCGTAGCCAACCGCGGCGGCACCCTAAGGGTGGTGCGTAGCACCTTCTCCGGCAACGAGGCAATCTTGCGGGGGGTGCTATCTGAAACATA
Organism: Rubrobacter sp.; assembly: GCA_036520255.1. Classification (GTDB taxonomy): domain Bacteria; phylum Actinomycetota; class Rubrobacteria; order Rubrobacterales; family Rubrobacteraceae; genus Rubrobacter_D. The sequence continues at coordinate 12,486 of DATDKB010000061.1, forward strand.
CGTAGTGCGGGCGTCGTCAGGGTCATCAACTCCACCTTCTCGGGCAACAACGCGGACGAAGTCGGCGCCGGCATCGTCAACGCCAACGTCCGCAACTCTACGATGCGTCTTGCCAGCTCGATCTTCGCCAACAGCGACAACAAGGGCAACGTCGCGAACCTTTGCTTTTCTCGTCCTTGCAACGCGACGCTGATCGACGGCGGCTACAACATCTCGGACGATAAAACCTCCCAATTGCCCGTCTCAACCTTCATGAACAACACCGATCCCAAGCCCGACCCCGACGGCTTGCAAAGCAACGGCGGTCCCACGCAGACCATAGCCCTGAAAAAGGTCTCCCCCGCCATCGACTTTATCCCCAAAGGCACCAACGGCTGCGGAGCCTCCGTAAAGATAGACCAGCCCGGGGTAGAGAGGCCACAAGGCAAGAGGTGCGACGCGGGAGCCTTCGAGAGGAGACAATGACGGCGCTTTAGCCAAGCCCGCCGGAACCGGGTCATAGCGAGCAAAGGCCGGAGCCTTAAGGTGGGGACCCCGGTCTTTGCCCGCCAATGCTACAGGGTTCGCGTGAATAGCAACGGCAAGACGGAGGCCCGCTACGGTGCGCAGGTCTGTACCTGGCCCCGCGGTAACGATGGATGAGACGGACTCTCGGGTGCACCCGCAGCCCGAAAGCGCTACCGACCAAACGGACTCGGTATCAGACCTTGCTCAGCGGCGCTATCTCGGGTACGAAGGTCCTCTCCTC
>DATDKB010000062.1:0-3103 GCA_036520255.1 Rubrobacter sp.
AACGCCAGAGCAGATCGAGGTCTGCCACCGTCCCCTCCGGCCCGTGCCACCACAGCCACAAGACCCGAGGCTCGCGCCGCCTTTCGCCCCGGGGCAGACGCTCGACCTCGACCAGGATGAGCGTGCCGACCACGATGGGCAGGGGTCCTCGAGTGCCCTTTCCTGCGTGGTTGTGGACCTTCGGGTGCAGCTCGGCCCACGCCCGTACGCGCACGCATCCGTAACCGGCGTCCTCACAGCGATGCTCGGCGGAGGGCTCTGGCCAGGTGCTCGGGTCAGCGCACTTCATCTTGGGCCCGTGGCGACGGGGGCGTCCGATGTGTTCCGGCGAGTCGCACAGACTCGGGTCGCCGTAGAAGCGGCGCCCGGCGCGCAAGCGGAGGAGGATCTGGCACGGGCTCCCCTCCAGTCCCTGCTGCACCTTGACGGGGTCGTAGCCCGCATCGAAGACGAACAGGGGAACGGTCCTTCCTTTCCCGAGCCGGCCCAGCAAGGCCTTCACCTGCTCGGCGGCAACCCCGTTGGCGTCTTGGGCGGGTAGGACGCGCGCAACGTCCACGGGCGCGGTCCAGCTCTCGCGGACGAAGTTCAGCTGTGCGACGAACTGGTAGGCCCATCCGGCCACGATGGGCTGCCCCGCCGAATGGCGGGAAGGATGGTAGTAGTATCCTCGCTCGGGGCTGCACTCCGCGTCGCATCGGGGCCAGACGCTCGTGTCAACGGCGTAGACAGGCGTCGCTGCGCTCCCTGCGAGCGGATGGCGGACGAGCAGGTCGCGCAGAACCTCCGCGTCGATGCGTCCACGGGCTAGAGCCGCGTAGAAGCTGCCCCATCCGCGCCGGTGGGCGGGTTGGAGGCTCAGGTGGACGGGAGAAGGAGCGGAAGCGTCCGTGCTGAGGATGGCGTCGGTAAGCTCGAAGAGGGCGTCGCCCCTTCGGTGGAGGCATTCGTAGAACGAGCGGCGGAAGGCTCTCGGTGGGTGCATGATGGGAACACTATGGAACCTCCTCCCGATGCTCTTCGCGCCTTCCGCCGCTCGTTCGCCGCCAGTGGGGTTAAAACGCAAGCTAAGAAGAGGGTTTTCACTACCCATCTAACCGCAAGCGACCCGGTAACGAGCATAGCAACATCGGTTGCGACAGACTCCGCGCACAACATTAACCCGTAGAAGAGAGTGGCTACCAGCGGGAATTGCAGCAATATCCGTACGCCTTGTCCTGCGACGATTGTCTTCGGTATTAGAGATACGGCGTACCAAGTATCGATAGGGTTTTGTGTAATTCTTGCGAATATTGGCCAGGCTACCGCGAGCAAGCCTAGTGTTCTGACATGATTGGTTTGCAACAAAGCCCCTTCTCGGGTATCGTGCCTTCGCGCCCGCTCGTCCGGGTGGCGGCACGGCGGCAAACTTGAGGAGGCGTCCCTATGCCCAGGAAGAGGAACAACCCCGTGAGCTTGTCCGGGGAGGATCGCGGCAGGCTGGAGGGCTTGATCGCTGGCGGCCACGCCCCGGCGCGCCGGTTGACCCATGCGCGCATCCTGCTCAAGGCCGACGAGGGCGAAGATGCTCCCGACCAAGCCTCCTGGCCCGACACCAAGATCGCCGATGCTCTGGAGATAAGCCGCTCGACGGTCGCTCGGGTGCGCGAGAGGTTCGTTCGGGAGGGGTTGGAGGCGGCGCTGGTCCACCGCAGGCCCAAGGCCACCAAACCGCGCAAGCTCAGTGGAGAGCAGGAGGCGCATCTGATCGCTCTGGCTTGTTCGGAGCCCCCGAAGGGGAGAAAGCGCTGGAGTGTGCGTCTTCTGGCCGAACGTTTCGTGGAGCTGGAGTGCGCCGAAGAGCCCATCTTCAGGGAGTTGGTCCGGCGCACTCTCAAAAAAGTGCCATAAAGCCTTGGCTCAAGGGGCAGTGGTCCATACCGCCAAAGCAAGACGCCTCCTTCGTCTGGCGCATGGAGGACGTCCTGGAGGTCTACACCCGCCCTTACGACGAGCGTTTCCCGCAGGTGTGCCTCGACGAGAAGAGCAAGCAGCTCGTGGGAGAGGTGAGGGAGCCACTCGCCCTGTGCCCGGGGCACCCTGCCCGTTACGACTACGAGTACGAGCGTGAGGGGACGGCCAACCTCTTCATCGTTAGCGAGCCCCTGGCCGGCTGGCGTCACATCAGCGTCACCGAGTGCAGGACCAAGCTCGACTGGGCACACTGCATAAAGGAGCTGGTCGATCTGCACTACCCTGAGGCCGAGAAGATCGTTTTGGTAATGGACAACCTCAACACCCATACCCCCGCCGCCCTGTATGAGGCGTTCGCCCCGAGTGAAGCTCGGCGTCTGTCGGAGAGGTTGGAGATCCACTACACCCCGAAGCACGGCTCGTGGCTGAACATGGCCGAGATCGAGCTCTCGGTGCTCGCTCGCCAGTGTCTGGAGCAGCGCATCCCCGCCCAAGAAACGCTTGCCGAGGAAGTGGGTGTGTGGGAAGAAGAGCGCAACGCGGCCGAGAGCTCCATAGACTGGCGCTTCACCAGCGCCGATGCTCGCATCAAGCTCAAGCATCTCTACCCCGAGATCGTGGAGGAGTCATCATATGATCTAAACCTTTCGTGACGGAACACTAGCTATGCTCGCGTTCCTATACCTCGGATGGCTCGTATATGCCCTCGAGTTCGGTATCAGGGACGTGTATGTTTTCTACATTCCCACATACCTCATCTAGGCCCTCTTCGTCGCGGCGGGCGTAGCGGCCGTGCTAGAGGGCGCACACACCCTGGTCCGAAAGGACTCCGCGAAGCTAGGGAGAGCCGCCCTGATCGGCGTTACGGCAGCGATGCTCGTTTTGCCGTTCGGTGAGGTAGGGTAGAGGTACAAGGCCGTCGACCAGAGCCAAGACTATACGGGGCGGCGGACCATCTAGTGTGTCGCACACAAGACCCAGCGGGCGGCGACCATCCTGCAGCACAGGAGCCTACTTAGCTACATGACGCTCGTCGAGGGCCGCCGAAGCGATCTCGATATCGTCGAGGTCTTTGGCCCGGGTACTTGGGCAGAGCGCAGCGATCTATGGGTAAAGGAATCGCGGCGGTACTTGGCGAAGGGTGCAGTCT
>DATDKB010000063.1:0-9411 GCA_036520255.1 Rubrobacter sp.
CTGAACCTCTACTTCGGTTTCTCCGTCGCTAACATCAGCAACACTGCCCACATCGGCGGCCTTGTCGGCGGCCTCGCCTTCGGCTGGCTGGTAGCGCCCACCGTCTACTCCGAGAAAAAGGCGCGCGCCGCAACACCGACCATCATCGTGCTAGGAACGGAGATGATCCTGCTCGCCGTCTGGTTTCTTCTCTTCGCCTGAAGCCCGAACGGCCGAGGATTTGAGAACGTTTCGCGAACCGCCCGGACATCACCCGTGCGGGAGCGCGATCAATCCGGCGGCGGTGATCACGAGGGTCGCCACGAACAACAGGCCGGCAGATCTGTCCGTGTGCTCTATTTGCGCTTCAGGAAGCAGGTGCGCGGCGCCGATGTAAGCGAGTACTCCGCCAGCGACGCCGGTCAGGAGGCCGAGCGCTCCGTCGCCGGGCACCGGAAATAACGCGGTCAACGTCGTAGCGGCGGGTATCGCCAAGCCGAGCAAGACGGCCGTCCACAAGATCCCCGCTCTACCCACACGCGCGGCGAGCAGGACCGCGGCCAGCGAGACCCCAACGGGCACCTGGTGCACGAGGATCCCGAGCCCGACGAGCCAGGACGTGATGGCGGCGGCCTTGGCGCCCACGCCGAGAACGAAGCCGTCCGCGAGGTTGTGGATCGCCAGCCCGAGCACGAAAGGGGAGAGGGCGTGCTTGTGGACATGCTCCTCAGGCAGATGATGCGTGTGGGCCCTGGTAAACGCCTCGGTCAGAAACAGCAGAGCGAACCCCCCGACGAATCCGGCAATGGCGGTTTCCCCAGCAAGCTTCAGGGCCTCGGGGAAGAGATCCACGAACGCGAGCGCGAGCAGTATCCCCGCAGCGAACGCTGCGGAAAGCGACCGGCCCCTGGCCCCCAACTCCCCGCCAAGGAGCGCGAGCAAGCTTGCCGCCGCGAAGCCCGCCGCGGCAAGCGCGGCCATGAAAATGGCGCTCACGGGCGCTCACCCGCGGCCTCGTCTGGGCTCCCTCGCCCTGCTACCTGCAATCCCCGCACGTCCCGTATACCTCCAGGCTGTGGGCGCGGACCTCGAAGTCGCCGCCCACGTCGGGAAGACCGCGCATGTCCAGCGGGCATTGCTCGAACTCCGTGATCCCCCCGCACCCCTCGCAGATGAGGTGGTGATGATGATCCTCGGCCAACTCGTAGCGTGACCCATCCCCGAGATCCAACCTCCTCACCAACCCCAACCCCGAGAGCAGATCCAACGTCCTGTACACCGTTACCATCCCGACCTCGGGACAACGAGCCCTTATGCCCTCCAGGCTCTGATGCTGCTTGGCCGCAACGGCTTCCAATACCGCCAGACGCTGGGGCGTAGCCTTGTACCCACAACCACGTATCCTCCCCACCGCCGCTTCGAGCCCCACGTCCCTCCTTTATTAATTGAAAATTCTTTTCATTTGCAGGATAGCAGGGTCGTCAGGATCGGTCAACGTGTGAGGGTGGGGAAATTTGCTGGTATGGGGATTTACGGGTAGGGGTCACTTCTGTGAAAAATCTTTGTAAACTCTCTCGGACTCATGGCTTTCGAGAACGACAAGCGGCTTGCGCCATCGGCGCGTACGATCCTGAGCCCTCGCGAGCGGGTGTACCTGGGCAGTTTGCTGGTGCCTTTGGTCGTCTACAACCTAGTGTTGAAGGGGATTCGGATAAGGTCCCAGGATGAGGTTTCCGGGGTGCTCATCGCGCTGGACCTCCTCCGGTCGGACCTTTTGTTCAACCTGGGGTTCGTGTTCCTCTGGGTTGGGCTGTTTGCCCTGACGAGGCGGAGTCGCTGGCGCTGGCCGGTCGTTGTCCTGTTTCATGCGGCCACGATACTCGTGGTTGGTACGACGACAGCGGCGCACCAGTACTTTCAGGAGACCGGTTCAACGCTCAGCCTCAACGTTATCATGTACTCGCTCAGGAGCTTCGGCGAGATCAAAGACGTCATCGGTAGCGTTACCTCGCCGGCCGTCTGGCTCGCAGTCCTTGCCATACTCGACTTTATAGTGCTCGGGCCGTGGATGATCTCACGGCTGATCTACGGTAGACGCAGGGGACCGGAGTCATCCGGTTCTTTGGCAACGGCGAGGTTGTTCGCCCTCGGGGCTTGTACGGTTGCCATCGGGTTCATCTTTCTATCGTCGCCGGTAGACGCGGACGGGGTCAGCAAGTCTTTCTCCAGGGACCCGGTCGTAAACGTCGTCATGAGCGAGGTGGACTACGCCAGGATCAGGAACCAGATCACGGCCGCTAGCCCGATGGAGACCCCGTTGAACGCCCGCCTGCAACAGACGGGCAGGACCGAGAAGAAGAACGTAGTCTTTATCCACCTCGAATCTACCCGGGCACGCTCCACCACGCCGTACAACCGGGACATCGACACCACGCCCTACCTCGATGAGCTTTCCGAACACAGCCTGATGGCCGAGCACGCGTACACGATCGTGCCCCACACCTCCAAAGCGATAACAGCCGTGAACTGCGGGATAGACCCGCACCTTGTCAGGGACATAACAGAGTCCGAGCCGAACGGCATCCCCGCCAGGTGCCTGCCGGAGCTCCTCGGGGAGCATGGCTACCATTCCGTCTGGTTCTCCTCCGCGACCGAGCACTTCGAAGACCGCAGGGAGCTCGTTGCGAACTTCGGCTACAAAGATTTCCTGCCCGTCGACGGGATGGACAAGACGGGCTTTCAGAGATCCAACTACTTCGGCTACGAAGACGACATCATGCTCCAGCCGAGCAAGAACTGGCTGGAGGAGCACGACGACAAACCCTTTGTGGCGACGTATCTCGGGGTGACGGGCCACCACGACTACCGTCCTGTCGACCGTTACGGGCTCAAGACCTTCTCCAAAGACTCCGCGCTCAACCACTACCAGAACGAGGTCCGCTACCTAGACTTCTTCGTAAAGAACGTCATAGACCAGTACAAAGACCTCGGCCTCTACGACGACACGATCTTCGTGATCTACGGCGACCACGGTGAGGGATTCGGGGAGCACGACCTCTACCAGCACGACAACACCATCTACCAGGAAGGCCTGAAGGTACCGCTCATTATCCACGAGCCGGGACGGTTTCAGAACGGGAAACACATCGAGACCCTCACCGACCAAGTCGACATCCTGCCAACGATCGCGGACCTGCTCGGCTACAAGATCGAGGGCGGCAAGTACCCCGGAAGATCGCTCCTCGCGCCGCCCGACAAGAACCGCACGCTATTCTTCAGCTGCTTCGACGATTATCGGTGCCTCGCCAGCATAAAAGGCAACGAGAAATACATCTACTTCTTCGGCAACCAGCCCGAGGAGGTCTACGACATCTCCAAAGACCCCTACGAGCACCACGACATCACCGGCGAGCTAAGCGACGAGGAGCTGAAGAACAAACGTGTGCAGGTGCTCGCGTGGTACTCTAGGATCAACGCGATGTACAGAAAGCATCAGTCGGGGAGGTAGGGCGGCGAGGTCGTCACCCGGATTCGGTTTTGCGTCGGGTCCCCGAGTGTCTGAGGAGCAGGATCATGGCGAAACCCAACGCTAAGACACTGCTCACGAGGAGGTTACCGCGGATGGTGCCGCCGATAAGGAAGGCGGGGTCGACGCGTAGCGCCTCGACGAAGAAGCGCCCGAAGGAGTAGAGGCTGACGTAGAGCACTGCCACGTCCCCGTTCTTCAAACTGTCCGCAAAGCGGCGCGCGACCCAGAGCAGTATCAGGCAGACAATTACGTCCCAGATCGACTCGTAGAGGAACGTGGGATGAAAGGACGTGGCGTCCGTGTATCCCACGGGCCTGTTCTCAGGCGCAATGCGAATGGCCCACGGCAAATCCGAGGGCCTTCCGAAAAGCTCCTGGTTAAAGTAGTTGCCCCAACGTCCGATCGCCTGTGCGAGCACCACCCCTGGTGCTAGCGCGTCGGCGAACGCCCACGGGCTTATGCCCCTGATGCGGGCGAAGATCAAAAGCCCTATGAACCCCCCTATGACGCCGCCGTAGATTCCCAACCCCCCATTCCAGACCTCGAACACGCCGGGAAATGGGTCGCCGGCGTAGAGCTCGTAGTCGGTCGCGACGTGGTAAGCCCTGGCCCCAACGAAGCCAAGGGGCACGATAAAAAAAAGCGAGTCGAGGGCAAGGGTGCCGTCCATGCCCTTGCGGTCCAGCTCCCTACCGGTAAGCCAGGTCGCGACCACGATGCCGATCGCTATAAACAACCCGTAGTAGCGTAGCGCGAAGGGCCCCACCTCGAACATCACCGGGGAGGGCGGGCTCGGCAGAGAGGCGAGTATCGGGGTCACGACCCCGCCCTACCACGCCTGGTCGCGGGGGTTCTTCGCCTCCGCGGTGCGGGGTCCGTCTTTCGCAGGCGTGCCTGGATCCCTTTTCTCCGGCGTCGCCCCGATGGGCTGTGTGCCGGTCGGCTCAGGGTCCTTCTTCGATTGCTCGACGCCGTAGTAGGCCTCGAGGATGTGGCGGACGGCCGGGCCGGCCGTCATCTCGGAGCCCTCCGCGAAAGCGCCGCCGCCCTCGATCATGGTCACCACCACCAGTGGTTTTTCTTCCTTGCCCTCGGTCCAACCCACAAACCAGTTGACGAAATCGCCCGTTGGCAGTTCACCCGTGCCGCTCTTGCCGATGGTTGGTAGCTTCGAGCCCACGAAAATCGGCTCCGCCGTCCCCTTCTTCGCCGTCACGCCCCTGAGGCCCTCGACGACAGTGTCTATCTGGTACTGGTTCGTCTTCACCTTGCCCTCGGGCTCGGGGGAGATGTCCTCGATCTTCTTCCCGCTCTGGTCCGTTATCTCTTTGGCGACGTGGGGGGTCACGAGGGTCCCGCCGTTATAGAGGGCCGAGTAGGCCACGGCCATCTGGACCGGCGAGACGAGCAGATCGCCCTGACCGATGGCGAGGTTGATCCAGTCCCCCACGCTCCAGTAAGCACCGTTCTCGCTGCCGTGCAGGGCCTTGTACAGGTCCTTCTCGCCCTGTTCGGTAGGGATGCGGCCCGCGGTCTCGCCGCCGAGGTCTATGCCGGTGAGCTTCCCGAAGCCCCACCGCTCGTAGTAGTGCGGCAGCCAGTCCTTGTTCGCGGTGTCGTTCCAGATCCAGTCCGCAACTTGGTAGAAAAAGATATCGTTGGAGTCGGAGATGGCCTCGGAGAAGTTCTGGGGACCATGGTTGCCGAGGTACTGGTAGTTAGGGCTATTCTGCCGCCACGATCTGTAGCAGGGACTAACCGAGACGCTCGACGGCACCCAGCACCCCGCGCTGTTCAGGACGACGTTATCGTTGACTATCGTCGTCGCGTCGATGACGCCAGCGGCCATGCCCGCGAGGCCCGTGAAGATCTTGAACGTCGAGGCGCCCGGCTGGCCGCCGACGACCGCGCGGTCGGTGAACGGGTAGTTCGACTTCTTCGACATCAAGTAGTTGTACTTCGCGAGTTCCTCGTCGCCTGAGATGCCGCCGACGAAGAGCTGCGGGTCGAAGTCCGGGCGGCTCGTAAGGGCCACTATCTCCCCGTTCTCGGGGTTGATCGCCACGACGGCCCCGCCCCTGCCCTCGTAGCCGGCATCCCTGGTACGCTCCAGGGCAGCGTCGAGCTCGTTTTCGACGACCCTTTGCAGATCTACGTCGATGGTGAGGGTGAGGTTGTTGCCGGGCACGGGCTCCGTGACGTGATCCGGCAACTCCTGGTTCGGGTTGACGTGTATGGGATCGCCGTCCTCGTCCACGAACCTGCCCATGGAATCGACCCTGCTGCCCTCCGGGACTATGCGTCCGAGGGCATCGACGTTGTAGGTCCTCCGGCCCGCTTTGCCGCGCAGTTCGGTCTCGTAGGAGAGCTCGACCCCGCTCTTGCCGACGACGGAGTCCGCATCGAGCCCCTTGAAGGTGGACGACTTCAACTCGTCCTGGGTAACGGCCCCCGTGTATCCGAGGACGTGGGCGGCGAGCCTGCCCTCCGGGTAACTGCGGACCCAGTCGTCGTTCACGGCGACGCCCTTGAACTCCCCGGTGCGCTCGCTCACGTAGGTCACCGCGTCGCGGCTCGCGTTCTCTTTCACGAGGATGGGGCTGTACTGGCTGCCGGTCTCGATGGCGGCGTCGTAGCGGGCGAGCACCGACTTGGTGTCCGCCTCGACCGCCGCGGCCAGCTCTTTCGTCTTGTCTCGGGAGATCTCGTTCGGGATCACGGTAACGTTGAGGCCGGGCACGTTGTTGGCGAGGACCTCGCCGTCACGGTCGTAGATCACGCCCCGCTGGGCGGGGATCTTGATGTTGGTGTGCTGAGTTGCCCTAGCGGCGAGGGTGTAGTCCTGGCCGGTGAGGACCTGCAGGTACCACAGCCTCGCGCCGAGGATGAGGAACACGGCCGCTATAAGTACGGCCAGGGTGACGACCCGAACCTGCATGTTGCCCTTGGTCATCGGCGGCGTCTTCACGCGCTTTTTGGCAGGATTGGTCTGCTTCTGCTTTGGCACCGGCAACCGTAGCAACCCCTACCTCCTCTCCAGAGTAGTGGGCACTACTGTTTCGAGACCTTCTCAGCCTGGATGATCAAACGGTCCGAGTAATCCGGCAGGGTACAGGTCTGCAGCGACACGATGTTCTTACCCGGTAGCGGCCTCGTTACCGACACCTCGTCGGGCCCCACGATAAACCTCCTGAACACCTTGTAGGCGTAGCGGTCCCCGGCCGCGTCCCTCAGGTAGATCATGTCGCCCTTGTGGAGTACGTTGAGGTCCCAGAACGCGAGCCAGCTGTCGGTTCCTGGGAAGCCGAGCCTGTGGCCGGCGATGTAGACGTTGGGGTGCCTATCCCAGGGATTGCCGGTTCCGCGCAGGTGAACGGCGGCGTGGTCGTGGAACGCGTCCTTGTCGTCGCTCTCGCTATAGGGCACCGTGTCGTTGCGGATCTGGGCCAGCTTGGGTACCGTCAACCTGAGCGTCTTGTTCTTAGGCCCGCGAGAAACGACCCTCTTGACCACTTGTTTGTGCGCGGCTCGTTGCTGTGGCCCCGCCCTGACCGCTGCCCGATTCTGCCGCTGGATGGCCTTGTCGATCTTCTCCGCTGCCACGGGAACGTCCGGCTGTTTGCTGGCCGTGCTGACCTTTTCGGCGGGAGGAACTTCGGCCTCGGCGTCGTGCTGCTGGGGGCCGACGAAGAACGAGGCGGTTACGGCGATGCCCACCCCCACAAGGAGCAGGCTCAACAAGTTGAGAACCGTTTCGGTGAAGCGCGCTATAGTTCCCTCCCTACGCGGTCCTTCGGACCGTCGCCTCGATCGCAATTCATTGTATCCCAAAAGCGGGCGACTACTAGCCCTGCTATTGGCCGACCACGAAGTATTTTCTGGCCACCGCGCCGCCGCCTTGGGACCCGCCGGATCTATTATAGACTTCTACCGTATAGTTGCCGGCGGGCAAACGCCCACCGGATTCGAGACGGACGGCGAACTTCAGCACGCCGGAGACCCCGTCGCCTGACAGGCCGATCGGCTCCTCGCTCCGGTCGACGACCCGGAGCCCACCACCGTCCATCACCCGACCGAGGACTGAATCGTTCGCTATCCGCTCCACCCTAGCCTCCAGGTCGCCTTCGGCAAGGTCCTCGACCCTGAGGTAGACGTAGACCACTTCTGGCCTCCCGTCGAAACGGAGGGCGTCGGTGCTCGGGTACGTCGTGTCCGCCCGGCTCACGGCGATGTCCTGCGCCCCGGGCGAGATCAAGGATTCCCCCGGCGAGAAGTTGTCGGGCCACAAAGACACGACCGCGGCCAGCAACACCACCCCGAGGCCCGCGGCGGCCAGCACGGGTCCGCGGGCCGGACGCCCTGCACCCTTATCCGTGGTGGTGTCCGGGAACGCTTTCAGGGGGTGCCGGCCTTTCCTTTGCCGATGCGCGAGCGCTTCCACAGCAGGAGCGTCGCGGCGTTGTGCCCCGCGTGGGCGACGACGGGTGCCAGCAGGCCACCACTGACCTCGAATATCGCGCCGAACACGAAGCCGGCCAGGACCGCCCACAGGGTCCATGCGAGGTAGCGTCGGTCGGGACCGGTATGGGCGAGTCCGAACAGGAGCGAGGAGATTATCAGCCCGAACTCTTGCAATACGGCGCCGCGAAAAAACATCTCTTCGCCGACACCGGAGAAGATGGACACTAGCACCAGGCTCTTCGCGTCCGCGCCGTCGACTAGGCGCGGGGCAAGCTCCTCTGAGATGCCGCGAAGCACGGGGAGGAGTAGGTAGGCCAGGAGTCCCAGTGCGACCGTGCAGGCGGCGGTCAGGGCGCCGAGGAGCAGGCTCCAGGCGGGGCTCTCGCCGAACAGCGGTAGCCCGAAGCCGCTGACGCCGCACCACACGGCAGCGACGACCACGAGAGAACCGTAAAACAGGGCCGCGAACCTGACAAAGCGCGGGCTCAAAGCGCGCCTGGCACTTTCCGGTCTGCACGGGGCACCATAACCCGGACATTCTAACCGAGGCGCGATCCCCCCGGCCGCACAAACGCGCGTGGGGTCTAAACCGTGTTCTTTCGGTAGGCGATGCAGCGCAGGGTCGCAGATCTTAGGACCACGAACATCAACAAAGAGAAGGCGGGCCCTGGGGACCCGCCTCCTTAACACGAGACTCTCTCAGTGGCCTCAGCCGAAGAGGAAGTCTACGATCGACTGGAAGAAGCCCTTCGATTTGCCGGAGTTGGAGTTATTTTGGTCGGGGTTGGCACTCTGCTCTATGTTCGTGCTCTCGCCAGAAGTGACCGCAGCCGCGGCGGCGGAAGCGTTCTTGCCCGTGGCAGCCGCAGCCGATGCGGCCGCGCCGGTATTGCCTGAGGAGGCCGCTGCCGAACTTCCGGAAGCACTGGCGGCCAAGACGGCTGCTGCTGCCTTGTCTGCGGCTACTGACGCGCTAGAGGCCGCGCCCTTTACGTCAGCCTGGGGTAATGCGCTCGCGCTCGCGGACGCGCCTGCAGATGCGCTTGCAGATACGCTCGCAGACGCGCTCGTGCTCAGGGATGCACTCGGGGCCCCCTTCGCGCTCGGAGCAGCACTCGGAGCCGCGTTTGGAGCAGCGCTTGGAGCAGCGCTCGGGGCGGCACTCGGGGCCGCGCTTGCCCCCACCCGGGCCCGGGGAAGATCCGCCAGGACCCGGTGAAGACGTGCCCGAAGAGGCACTCGGTTTGGCCCAGGCCAAGACCGAAATCGTTAGCAGCATCGCCAGCATTACTCCAAAAGCAATTACGCTCTTCCTCATCCCCTGATCCTTCCTCCGGTGGCCCGGTTTTCCGCTCCTCGAGCCACACTGCCCGGACAAGATGTGCTAGCGCTGACCTAGAGAATTTCCCGTTCCTTCCAGACTCGCCTCCCCATGCTTTCTT
>DATDKB010000064.1:0-4235 GCA_036520255.1 Rubrobacter sp.
CGTCCACACCGACGACGGCCCCTTCTGGGTGCTCGAAGATGACGGCGGTGCAGCCCGTGGTCCCGTGTTCGTCGGTCGCGTGGCCGACGAGCACGCCAGGCACGTCGCAGAGGTTGTCCGGCATGTCGGTTTTAAGGGTCCTGGGGCTCAGGGGTTTCGAGGACCTCCCACTCATCCGTATCGGCGGGTATGATGCCCGGGTTGTCCTTCGCGAGGGCGCCGAGCGTGATCAGTTCCTGATCCGAGCGCCTCGTGCCGAACTGAACCAGGACGGCGTCTTTGACCATCGAGTAGTCGACGACCTTCCCCTCCCTGGCGTCCAGCTTCACGGTCGAATTGCGGAAAGGCGCGCGCTCCTTGAACTCCTTGTAGGTGTCGTGCTCGAAGCGCATGCAGCACTTCACCTCGCCGCAACAACCCATGATCTTCTCGTTCGGCGTCACGCCCTGCTGCTTGGCGAGCCTGACGTTGACGGGACCCATGCTCCGCGCCCCGCTCCAGGTCGCGCAGCAGAGCGGCAACCCACAGGTGTCGCACCCACCAGCGTCCCCTGACCTCTCTATAAAACTAAACTCCCTCAACGCGACCTGCGCCTCGTACGCCCGCTCGAGGCCGCTCTTGACCGCTCCCAGGTCCACCTGCTTGCCGTCGTTCTCGTACTTGACCTCGATGTACGAGCGGTCCAGGGAGACATCGCAGCCTATAAACTGCACGCCCTCTATCCTGTGGTCCCTGGCTAGTTTCCTTGCTTCTTCCCTGACGTCGCGTCCGAGCTCCCTGTTCTGGTCCTCGGTCCTCTCGTCTTCACGGGTGACGACCCTGACTATGTCGTAGGGTTCCATGTAGGGCTCGCGGCGTCGCGGCGTCAGGGCGACGCGCCCGATGAACTCCCCAACTTCGGTCGCGACGACCACCGTGTACCCAATCCTGAGGTCCAGGTCCCGTGCGTAGCAGAGCCGGGTTACGCTCCAGCCAGGGATCCTGACGTCGACGAGCCTCGGGAGGGCACGAGTATCTTCCGCCGTATGCGCGATAATGTCACCTCCAGGGTCGCTTCCGGGGAGACATTATACGCAAGTGCCGCCCGCGCTTCCCCTAGTGAGCGCGCCGCCCCTGCCCAATCGGCATCGCGGTACCGATCCACGTAATCTCTTATCTCCGTCACCCTGTCCGTGTTGGCGACGAGTTCCTCCGCGCCAGCTTCTACCACGGCGGCGTCCCTGTACAGGAATGCCAACAGCTCCAGAGACTCCCGCAGGGCGCCCTCACGAGCCGCCCTTCCCGCGCGTTTGGCTCCGTCCTTCGCACGCCTGTCGGGTTCCTCGAAGCGGGATAGGGACTCGCGCTCCCGCGCCGCGCCCACGGCCTCGGCGCGGCCAACGATCTCCCCCACCGCCTCGTGCCGGCCTTCGAAATCCTCCGAGAACGCAAACCCCGCCCTAAAAACCGCCCCGCGCAGCTCCCCGAACTCGGGGTCCTCCGCATAGCGCAACGAGAGCCCGACGCTTCCCCTTCCGAGCTCCGCCGCGAGATCCGGCTTCGGAGCGCCCCTGTTTTCCAGGAATTTTTGGACGATATTGGTCGGGACAGGGTTGAAGCGCACGGACTGGGCACGGGAGAATATCGTGGGCAGCACACCCTCGCGCGAGGTCGCGAGCAGCACGAATACCGTCTCGCCCTCCGGCTCCTCGAGCGTCTTGAGGAGCGCGTTCGCCGACTGCACGTTGAGGGTGTCCGCCTGCAGGATGAACACCCGGCGCGCCCCCTCAAAGGGACGACTCGCCGCCAAGCGAACCACCTCCCTTACCTGACCGATGGTCGTGAACGCCCCCTCGGGCAGAATTTCCGTCAGATCCGGATGCAATCCCCTGAGCGCCCGGTCCTCGGCCACCGCGTCGCCCCCCGCGACCAGCGCGGCCCCGAACCTCAGCGCCACCGTCCGTTTGCCCACGCCAGGAGGACCGTGGAACAGGTAGGCTTGCGAGACCTCGCCGGTCCGTAAGACCCGCCCGAGCAACCGGAGCGCCGTCCCGTTACCGAGCACACCCTCGAACCTGTCCCGATCTTCAGCCATCATGGCCGCGAGTATATTGCAGGTCGCGCATCCTCCCCACCACCAGTCCTGCGAGCGACTCCGGCGCGAGCGAGGCGTCGAGGACCTCGATCCGCTCCGGCTCCAGCCGCGCGAGCTCCTCGAAACCCTCCTCGACCCGCCGCATGAATTGCGCGCCGACGGCTTCGATCCTGTCGGGGGCCCCGAGCCTCCCGGCCCGCCGCTCCCTCTCGTACTGGTCGAGCCGCAGATAAAAGGTCCTATCCGGCACGACGGTCCCGACCGCGAACGCGTTCAAAGCGCGCACCTCATCGACACCGAGCCCCCTCCCGAAGCCCTGGTAGGCGATGCTCGAGTCCAGATACCGCTCGCAGAGCACGTTTTCGCCCGCCTGGAGACGCGGCAGGATGGTTTTGCGTACGTGATCGGCGCGGGCCGCCGCGTACAGGTAAGCCTCTGTCCAGGCGTCCATCTCGGCGGTTGGGTCGAGGACGATCCCCCTGATCCGCTCGGCCGCCGGGGTACCGCCGGGCTCTCGCGTGAGATACATCGAAGGCCGCGAGCCCGCAAGCAACAGTTTGATGGCGCGTACGAGGGTGGATTTGCCGGAGAAGTCCGGGCCTTCGATGGTTACGAAGATGCCCCTGCGTGTGCCTTGCGGGTTCTGCGCGGCTGTCCTTCTAGGCCGCGGCCTCGCGCAGGGCGTGGCGCTCCGCCGCCGAGACGTGCGCCTCGAAGAGGCTCTCTTGCTGCGGACCGGCGCCGCGCATAGCCTCTGCGTGCCACTGGACGCCGAGCAGCCACCGCTCGGAGAAATCTTTGGCCTCCACGGCTTCGACCACGCCGTCCGTGGAGCGGCCCGTCACGACCAGACCTTCGGCGAGGTCTTTGATTCCCTGATGATGGTAAGAGTTGACCTTGACCACGTCGCGGCCCATAACCTCGGCGACGTACGATCCCTCACTCACCTCTACCTCGTGCGTCGGCTGCCACTTGGGGGTTACCTGCCTGTGCTTGAGCACATCCCTATCCCACTGCGAAGGAAGGTCCTGGTACAACGTCCCGCCCAACGCCACGTTCAGTACCTGCATTCCACGGCAGATCCCAAACACAGGAATACCCCGCCGCAACGCCAACCCAACGAGCGCCATCTCATAGGCGTCACGCTCGGGGATGGTGGGTCCGAGCTCGGGGTCCGGCTCCTCACCGTAGTAGGAGGGGTCGAGATCGCTCCCCCCACTCAACAGCAGACCGTCGAGGCTCTGCATCACGGCCCCCGCGGCCCTCTCATCCCCGACGGGCGGCAACACGACAGGCACGCCCCCGGCACCCGTGACACCCTCCACGTAATCCAGGTCGGTCCTTACGAACCTGCCCAGAGGCCGCTCCGCGACCGTGTCGATGTCTTCTTTCAACGTCGCCGTTATGCCGATGATCGGGGCCACGCTCTACTCACCCTTTAACAGTATCTTCACTTACCTTAATTGTATACAGCAGAATACCAGATCACGGCGACGATGGCGAGGAGGATCAGGTAGCCTGTGGTGCGGATGAACGTTGAGGGTTCATTGAAGGGTGGTTCGTCGGTGAGATCCAGGCCTAGCCTGTTCTCTATATGGTGGATTTCTGAAGTTCCTGATCGCTCCGTGTCGATGAGCCCTCACCCCCCTCTTGTTCTTGCTTCGCCCTCTCGGCGGCTTCGCGCTGCTCCTGCTTTTTCGGGCAGTCCATGTTGATGCACGTTACCCAGGGCCGCTTCCCCCCAAGCACTTTGATCTCCGGCGCGCCGCAGGCGTCGCACGTGGTGCCCAAAGGTATTATCTCACCGCGCTGCGGTAGCGGGTAGGTCACGCGGCAATCGGGGTAGCCCGAGCAGCCGACGAAGCGCTTCCGGCTCTTGCGATTGCGGCGGATGATCAGGTCGTGCCCGCTCTCGGGGCACTTGCCCAAGGTCTCGTCGGTTCTTATGCCCTCCCACACGATGTCCGCGAACTCGGTCTCGGAGCTCTGCAGGTGATCGTAGACCTTGCGGAGCACCTCCCGCGAGGAGTCGACGACGGAGTCCTTGCTGATCCTGCCCTCGGAGATCTCGTCCATGCTCCGCTCCAGCTCGGCAGTCATCTCGTACGAGGCTATCTCGGAGGCGAAATCAGTGAGGGCCTGCGCCACGCTCATGCCCTTC
>DATDKB010000065.1:0-2535 GCA_036520255.1 Rubrobacter sp.
GAACTGCATCCAGGCGGCGTTGCCGCACATGGGGGAGGGGGGACGCATCGTCAACGTCTCCTCCGTCGTCGGCAAACGGGCCATCCCCAAGGTCGGCGCCTACTGCGCGACCAAATCCGCCCTGAACGCGCTCTCCGACGCCCTCAGGGTGGAGATCGCCAGCAGGAAAATCACCGTCACCAGCGTCTATCCGGGTACGACCCGCACCTCTTTCAGGGAAAACTCGCGGCGCACGAAAAGCGAAAAACGCGGCTGGCGCCCGAAGGGCGTGACGCCGGACAGGGTCGCGAAGAAAATAGCGGACGCCGCCCAGAAAGGTTCCCGCGACGTGTACGCGACACTCCAGGATCGGCTCTTCGTCGCCGGCGTCACCTTCTTCCCCGGGCTCGCCGACCGCGTGCTCCGTCTCTGGGTCAGGGACTAGGCGGTTGGGCTTCGAGGAGAGCGCGCTCTCCCGCCTGCGACGCTACCGCGAAGAGGCCGACCGCTCTCTCGGAGAGGTTCGTGAGGCCGAGGCGATGGCCCGGCGGTTCGCCGCGCGTCTCTTCGCCGGGCTCGAGTACACGGCGGTGCTCGGGCGGCAGGCCGGGTTAGAGATAGAGACCACCTACGCGGGCGGCGCGATCGACCTGCAGGCCGTGGCGGGAACGGGCTCCGAGGCTGGCGTCTCCTTCGGGCTCGTGCCCGGCGCCGCGGCCGAGACCGACGTGGACCTCATGCATGAGGAGTTGAGCCGCTACAGTCTGGAGCCGTCCGGCTACTCCGGCCGCATCCTCGGCTGGTCGGAGGAGTTTGGAGAAGCGCCCTGCCAGGCCTTCGCCGTGTACAGGGACGGCGTGTGGAAGACCACGGGGCTCTTCGTGACGAAAGCCCGTGGCAAGGTAGAAGACTCCGACGACATCATAAACGGCTTCTGCCTCAGGATCGTGGGACGCCTGATCGACCTCGCCTCCCTCACCGGCGGCGCCGGAAGACGCTGGGCCGACGAGCCGTATTCGCTCAAGGACCTTCTGGAGGGTAAGAGAGCCCCAACCTCGCTGCGCTGGCCGGGATAACGCCGCCCGGAAGCCTTGGTGTGCGAGGGTGCCCCTCGCTCTCCGAGATGGCATCATGCCCGGACGCGAAGACGGCAGAACTCGAACGTTGACGGAGGCAAAGATGAACGAGCCGGTCCGCGCATCGGCGCTGTGGCGAGAAGCCCTCGCGATCGTACTCCGCCACCCCGTGGCGACGGTCGCGCCGGCCCTGTTCCTGGCGGCGCTGACCGAGTCCTCTTACCTGCTCCCCGATGACCGTTCCTCCTTCGAAGTGGTCGCAGCGTTCGTGACCGAGTCGCTCGCCTTCTACCTCTACGTGGCGTACGCGGAGCGGCTGACCTCGGAGGCCCGCCGCAGCCCGGAGCCTATCTCCGTGCCCAGGGTGCTTAAGAACCTGCTCCTCGCGGCGCCCGTCGTACCTATAGTCGCCTTCGCCTCCCTGGCCGCCATAGCGCTGCCGACCGCGGCGGCGAGCCTGCTGGTGATACCCGGCATCTGGCTAATGACCCGCTGGTCGCTGTTCGCGCCGGCGATCGTCAGTGAGCTGCTGGGACCGCTGGCGGCCTTGAGACGCAGCAACGAACTGGTGAGGGGGAATTTCGAGCTCGTGTTCCTTACCGCCGCCTTCGCCGTGGTGCTCGAAGAGGCCGTCGCGGACGCGGGAACGTTGGGCGGGCTGGCGCTAACCGGCTCGGAGACCTGGGGAGAATGGTTGGGGGGTTCGGTGGGCACCGTGGCGATCCTGCCGGTGGCGTCCTTCGCGACCGCGCTCGTGTACGGTCATCTGCGGCGCCCGTGACATCGTCTGCAACTCCCTCGCCCGCGTGCAGCCTTTCGTCACAGTTTACGTAGCCTCACCCCGAGCACCTGATGATCCTCGCCTTTCTCCAGGATCAGGTCGGCGCGTTCGCGGGTGGGGGCGATGTTTTCGCGCAGGTTCACGCCGTTGATCCCGGCCCATATTTCTGCCGCCACCTGTTTGGCTTCCTCCGTGGAGAGGTGGACGTAGCGGTGGAAGTAGGAGGACTCGTCTTTGAACACGGTGTCCCGCAGCGTCAGGAACCGTTCCGAAAAACCACTGCTCGACTTGCGCCTCATCGGCGTCGACGTAGATAGAGAAGTCGAAGAAGTCGGAGACGAACAGGGGTGGCGCGTTCTTGGGGCGGCCGTTCCCGGCCTGCAGGACGTTTAGGCCCTCCACGATCAGCACTTCCGGCTGCCTGACGTGTTCATTCTCTCCTGGAAGTATGTCGTAAGAGAGGTGCGAGTAGACGGGAGCCGAGACCTCGGGGTAGCCGGCCTTGACGTCGGCCATGAATCGCATCAGGCGTTTGAGGTCGTAGCTCTCGGGAAAGCACTTTCGCTTCATCAGGCCGCGTTCTTCGAGGACGCGGTTCGGGTAGAGAAAGCCGTCGGTGGTGATCAGGGCCACCTCGGGATGTTTGGGGCCGCGGGAGAGCAGGCTTTGTAGGATTCGCGCCGTGGTGCTCTTGCCGAC
>DATDKB010000066.1:0-4630 GCA_036520255.1 Rubrobacter sp.
CACAAGCCCAACGCCATGCCTTCATCGGTGAAGACCCGTCCAACCACCGACCACGAGTACGTTTTCTTGGTCGCGAAAGGTAGTCGTTACTACTACGATGCGGACGCCATACGAGAGCCTCACGTCACGCTTTCGGAGCAAAGCATGATGAAGGGCGGGCGCAACCACTTTTACAAACGTGGTGGGACTCCGGAAAAAGGCAAAAACGGTGGGAACCCGAACCTGCACAATGCGCGATGGGACCAAGCCTTCCATCCCAAAGGAAGGAACAGGCGTACCGTATGGCGGATACCCCTATCGAAGTACCCGGAAGCGCACTTTGCCGTTTTTCCCGAAGGTTTGGTCGAATTGTGCGTGGTGGCGGGGTCTCGCGAAGGCGGTGTGGTATTGGATCCTTTCTCCGGCAGCGGAACAACTGCGCTTGTGGCACGCCGTCTGGGACGGAACCACATAGGTATCGATAACAATCCCGCCTACTGCAAGATGGCCGAAGAGAGAATTGGACAGCAACTCGCACTCGTGCCGGAGGATCTAGGCTATACGCCGGAAGATAGACACTAAGGCTGCCAACTTATCGGCCAACTCCGATTCTATTCGGGTTACCTCGTTGGGGTTGGCTTGAATCCAGATGTAGTGCTCTCGAGAGAGGGCGTCCAAATCGCCCGTCCATGGCTCCGCAATGACACAGGCAGGCACCCATACCCGTTTTCTTTGGCTACGCTGATGGCTTTGAATATGTCTCTGGTAAACAGCAAGGCGTGGCCGCCGCCCATGGTCTCCCTCGTCTTGACAGGTAGCAGAATAGTTCCCCTCGAGCCGACTGCCCGTACGTCGTAAGTCTCGCCGCCGATCCGCACTTCCCTGTTGCTGACCAATCCATCGTCAAGCATGACGTTGCTCCGCCGGCGCAGGTACTGGCTCGAGGTGTCTCCTGTTCTCTTCGGGGTGCACGGGCAAGGTAGCCCGGGAACCCCGTCCGGCACAAGCCGAAGAGTCTAGAGACCCATAAACTTACGTACCCTCCCCGCCGAACCGGATCTCAAACTCGTCGGCTCCCTGCGACTTTGCCACGAAGCGTAACAGCCGCTCCCCCTCTTCGGGCAGGGCGTTGCAATCGTTCTTCGACAAGGGCTCGAACGGTTCGATCTTGAGCGTCAACTTTCCGCGTCTTTGCTCGGTCTTCCAGGTCGCGCACGCGAAGCCGTCGAGCAGCACGCCGCGCATCATCCGGTCCCTGACGAGCAGCTTGCGGTGCTCGTCAGAGATAATACGAGTCCTGTCATTGTGGGAGAGCAACACGTTGTCGAAGGCCGGCAGAAAGCGCGGCGGAGCCGGGGCGCCAGAATCGGGCAGCGGGGCGCCGGGCACGTCGAACAGCTCGCGGCCGTGCTCGTCGCGGAAGGTGACGAGGCGCGGTCGCAACCGCTCGAAGACCTCCCGCAGGCTACCGAGACCCGACCACGTTCGCGCGTCGGCGACGGTAGCCGGGCCGAAAGCCGCGAGATAGCGCAGGACCATCTCGTCCGGCGAGGGGCCGGGGTCGAGGGGGCGGCCGAGCCAGGACTCGGCCGTGGTCCAGGTGGCCTGCCCGCTCTCGCCCCAGACGCCCCGGGGTGGCACCTGAACCAGCGGCACCAGGAACGTGATGGCGTAGGCGAGGGAGTAAGGGTCGCGATCCGGCCAACTCTCCTCGAGCAATACGCTGAGCTCGGCGCGGGTGCGCGGCCTGTCCTCCAGCAGGGCCCGTCCGGCGGCCAGCAGCGCATCGAAATCCATACCTTCCAGCTCGCGGCGGAAGGGGCTGCCGGAGAAGGCGCGGGCGAGGACGGGCTGTATCAGGGGGCGTAGCTCCAAATAGTCGCGGGCACTGACGAGGTGGATGGTCGCGCGCATCAGCGGGGCGCGTACCACGTGCCGGTCGATGGTCAAGCGTGCCAGCTCGTCGGGCTCGAAGGCCTTCAGCCGGGTCCACAGGCCGAGATAGGGGGCGTCTGGCTCCTGGGCCTGCATGCCGGCCAAGCGCTCGATGGCGTCGAAGGCGGGGAACTCCTGGCGACGCAACAACATCTGGCGTTCCAGCAGGGCGCGGTTGAGGGTGCGAGGTCCGAGGACGTCAGTCGTCATCGGAGCCCACGGAAGAAGCCGCGTATGTCGCCAACGAGCAGGTCAGGCGCCTCCATAGCAGCGAAGTGACCGCCGCGGTCGAACTCCGACCAGTGCACGATGTTGTTGACCTGCTCCGCGAAGCGCCGGATCGGGACGTCCTCGGCGAAGACTGCCACCCCGGTCGGCACCGCCGAGGGCGTGGGCCAGTGGCTCGAGTGCGTACTCTCGTAGTAGAGGTGCGCCGACGAAGCCCCCGTAGCAGTTAGCCAGTAGAGCATCACGTTGGTGAGCATCTGGTCCCGGTCTATCACCTTCTCCGGCAGAGCGGCCGACGGGTGGGACCACTCCTTGAACTTCTCCACGACCCAGGCGAGTTGCCCGACCGGAGAGTCTGTTAAGCCGTAGGCGATTGTCTGCGGTCGGGTGCCCTGTATCTGGAAGTAGCCGTTGCCCTCGGAGAGGAACCTGTTCATCCTCTCGACGCGAACCTTCTCGGCGTCGGTAAACCCGGAGAGCACAGCCACGTCTACGTCACCGAAAGGGATGAAGCCCACGGTGGCCGCGTTTACGTGCACGCCCGCGACGTGATCCTCATCGACCCTGCCCAGGTCGGGCGAGATGAACGCCCCGAAGTCGCCGCCCTGCGCGCCGTAGCGCTCGTACCCCAGCCGGGCCATCAGCCCGGCGAAAGCCCCGGCGATCCGGAAGCTGTCCCAGCCGGGCTCGCGGACAGGCCCGGAGAACCCGAAGCCGGGCAACGAGGGGATCACCAGGTGGAACGCATCCGCGGGATCGCCGCCGTGCGAACGAGGGTCAGTGAGCGGGCCGATCACGTCGAGAAATTCGACCACCGAGCCCGGCCAGCCGTGGCTGAGGATGAGCGGGAAGGCGCCCGGCTCGGGCGAGCGCACGTGCAGGAAGTGGACGTCTTGCCCGTCGATGGTGGTGGCGAACTGCGGGGACCCGTTGAGCCTCGCCTCCCACTCGCGCCAGTCGTAGGACGTACGCCAGTACTCGGCCAGCTCCTTCAGGTAGTCCAGCGGGGCACCGCGGCCCCAGCCCGCGCCGACGATCTCGCCAGGCCACCGGGTGCGGCCCAGCCGGTCGCTGAGGTCATCAAGGTCTTCCTGCGGGACGTCGATCCGGAACGGCCGGATCTCGGCATCCGTGGGGTCGTGTGTCATGGTTTCCTCTCGGTGTGGTCGTTGACGGCGACGAGGTGGATACGTCAGGCGATCTGCTGCACTGCCCAGCCGTTGCCGTCCGGATCGCTGAAGAAGACGAACCGGCCCCCGGGGCCCTCCCGAACCTCGCTGACCTCGACCCCACGTCCGACGAGCTCCCGCCGCGCGGCGTTTATGTCTGAGACGACCAGTTGCACGCCCCTGACTGAGCCAGGCTCACCCTCCACGATCCCTTTTCCTATCGCGATCGAACAGGCAGATCCAGGGGGAGTCAACTGAACGAAACGGAGCTCGTCGCTGACGGTGTGGTCGTGGTCCGCGTTGAAGCCAACCTTCTCGGTGTAGAAGGCCTTCGCCACGTCCACGTCGGAGACGGGTATCGCCACTAACTCGAGCTTCCAATCCATGAAGTTTCGACCTCCTTCATTTCGATCCGCAAACCTCTTTGCGGAACAAACTGTTCTGTTCCATTATACTTGAACGGAACGCTTTGTTCCACATATAATTACGATATGAGAAGAGAAAATATGCACGGGCCGTTGAGTGGTCGTCGGGCTCAGGCGGCGCGCAACGACCGCGTGATCCTGGATGCGGCGCGCGAGGTGTTCGTCGCCGACCCGAAGGCCCCGATCTCCGCGGTCGCCGAGCGGGCCGGGGTGGGCATCGGGGCTCTGTACCGCCGTTACGGGAGCAAAGAGGATCTCCTGCGGCGGCTCTCCGCCGACGGCCTGCGAGTATACATCGCTGCCGTCGAGGATGCTCTGGTGGACGAGGGCGATCCCTGGAAGGCCTTCGCGAATTTCATGCGTCGCGTCGTGGACGCCGACACCCACTCTTTGACGCTGCGTCTCGCTGGCACCTTCACCCCCACGGAGGAGTTGTACCGCGAGGACGCGAGGGCGCAAGAGCTAAACGTGGAGCTGTTCCAGCGCACCAAGGCTGCGGGCGCCATCCGGTGGGATATCGAGGTCGACGACATCGCCCTGCTACTCGAGCAGCTGGCGGCCGTCCGGATGGGGGACGAGGAGCGTACCCGACAACTTCGCCGCCGGTACCTGGCCCTCTTACTGGACGCCCTACACGATCTTTCGGGTTCCCGACTGCCGGGACCCCCACCAAGCTGGGAAGAGATCGGAAGGCGCTGGAGTACCTAGCTCCGATCCCCGGCATCCGTTACCGACGGTTGTGGGTTAGAATCAGCGGGCCATGCACCTGAGAGTCGGTTTCCCGTTGAGAAGCGAAGGCTACCTCGGCCGGGCTGCGGCCCTCGCGTCGCGGCATCCTTCCTACCAAGTCGAGGGCGTAAACGGCACGGCGCGGGTTTCGGTGGACCTGGATCT
>DATDKB010000067.1:0-5620 GCA_036520255.1 Rubrobacter sp.
GATGATGGTCGCCGAGATCATGATGTTCATCATCTCGTCAAGCATCGGCACGGAGTAGTCCTGCAAGTTCCTCCGGTGGACCACCGCACCTTCCCCGAGGGTAGCGATCTCATGCCTGCGCTTGGAGAAGCCGAGGAAAAGCGTGAGGAGCCCGGTACAGACTATGAGCCAGGGTGAGATCGGGCTGCTCACCGCCGCCACGCCCGCCAGCGCCCTGATCACAAACCCCGCAGAGATGCTCATGACATCCAGAATCGCCGTGTGTTTGAGAACGGTGGTGTACAGAACCTGCAAGAGCAGGTAGGCGATGCATGCTACCCCGACTCCGACGGGAAGAAAGACGAAGCTGACGACGAGGGCGCCGGCCGCCAGCAGGGCGGCGAAGGTGAGGGCGGCGCGGGGTGAGATTTCCCCGCTCGCAACGGGCCTGAGCCTCTTGAGCGGGTGCTTGCGGTCCTCCTTGACGTCGAGCACGTCGTTTGCGGCGTACACGGCACCCGAGAGGGCACAGAAAACGACGAAGGCCAGCAGGGCGTGGGTTACGGCCGTAACCGAGAAAGCCTTCTCCGCGAACACCACCCCGGCCAGCACGAACCCGTTCTTGGTCCACTGCTTGGGCCGGACCAGCCGCAGATAGGATCTCGCAAGTCCCCTGGAACGGTCAGCCTCCACGACTGCCGGTTGTACCACAATAGCTTTCAGCTTTCAGCCAAAATGAAAAGCCGACCGCTGATGGCTACAGCATGCCTCAAAACGATTGAACCAGCATGCAATACTCGTCCTGCCAGAACCTAATCGCTGCCAGCCTGCTCCATGAACCCAGCCGGCTCAATGCTTTTGACCGTTGCTGTAAGAACCGTGAACAGAGCGATTGCAAAAGCGAACGACTCTCTCCACAATTGCCCGAATGACAAATCCAACGCCTCGGCAGGTTACAAGAGAATGGTTCCTTCTCGCCAGGCCTTTCAGCCTGACGGCGGCGGCCGTGCCGGTGCTGTTCGGGACGGCGCTGGCGTTCAAGAGCGGCGCGTTCGCCTGGGGGCCTTTTCTCGCCATGCTCTTCGGCAGCCTGCTCATACAGGCTGCCACCAACATGTTCAACGAGTTCTACGACGAGCAGAGGGGTCTCGACGTGGAAGGGGCTGTGGGGATCGCCGGATCCATCGTAAGCGGGCGCGTGCGCTCGCGCAGCGTCCTCGCGGGCGCGCTGCTCTGCTACACCGTCGCGCTCTTTCTCGGCATCTACCTGGTTCTTGTGGGCGGCTGGCCCATACTCGTGCTCGGGTGCCTCTCCGCCCTCGGCGGCTACCTCTACTCTGCGGGACCGCGTCCCATCGCCTACACACCGGCGAGCGAGGCGGCGGTCTTCGTCTTTATGGGCGTCTTGATCGTCGTAATCGCCTACGCCGTCCAAGTCGGAGATTTTCCGCTGTACGTACCGCTTGCGGCGCTTCCGATCGGGGGTCCGGTGGCCGCGATCCTGCTCGCCAACAACATCAGGGACCTGGTCTCGGACCGCCGGGGTGGGCGGCGAACGTTGCCCATAGTCTTCGGCAGGGAGGTGGCGGTCCTGATCTACCGCGCCCTCCTGCTGGAAACCTACGTCGCCGTTGCGGTCCTGATGGCGCTCCGCGTCGTCCCGCCCGAGTGCGCGCTGGTCTTCCCGAGCGTGTTCGCTGCCTTCCGGCTCTGGCGCGACATCGCCGCGTACTCGACGCCGAGACGCCTCGACCCTGTTGTCAAGCGGACGGCTGCCCTCCACCTCGTCTTCGGCTTGCTCTACACGGCTGGGGTCCTTCTCGGTGCCTGAAGACCACAGGCCCTTCAGGGCGGGCTACCTCATCTCGGGGATCGGGGCGGAGAGGATCTTCGGCGCCCTCCTCGACGTGAGCCGCTTCCCCGAGTGGGCCGCTGGCCTCAAGCACGCCCGGGCCCTCGACGCCGCGGGCGCCGAGACAACGGCCCTGCATCCCGGGGTAAGGCTGGAGTTCACACTAAGCGCAGCGAGCATCACCCACGAGGTAGCCAGCACCCTCACGGTGATCGAGCCTTCACACCGGCTGGAGTGGGCCTACGTGGAGGGTGCGATGGGGACCGGAGGCTGGCTCATCGAAGACGAGGGCGTCAGGACCGTCAGGATGACGCTCTGGACCGATTACAGGATCAAACCGGCCTGGCTCGATAAGATCGCCCACAAGCCCTTCTTCAGACGGCTGGTGGAAGACCTGATCCGGCGTTCCATGCGCCGCTTCGAAGCGCGACTGAGAGGCGAGTGACACAGAGTCGGGGGTGAACGCCTCCCTCAAGAGGGAGCCATCAGTGGCTTACGAGGTTCCATCTCGTGGGTGGATTCCCGCTTCCGCGGGAACGATGTAAGGGGAGACCTCTAGAGAACCTGCCACCCGAACACGGTCTCGTTCGAGCATATTCGGTGTACAGCGCTGACTAGCTGAAGTGCTGACCGCTGACCGCTTTAGAGGTCCCGCTCGTGCCCGTTCTCCGGGTGGTCGTCCGTGTCTTCGAACCCGTCGGGCTCATCTTCCGCTTCTGGCTCTTCATCCTCGTCGTCCCTGGCCAGCTCGTGTGCCCTGACTTCCGTCGTCGGGTTCACGTAGCGGGCGATGATGATGGAGAGCTCGTACATTCCGATCAGCGGTACCGCGAGGAGGAGCATGCTGAAAGGATCGGGAGACGGGGTGATCGCTGCTGCGACGATCGTATTGGCCACGATGGCGTGCTTGCGGTACCTCTTCAAAAGCGAGGCATCGATAAGCTCGAGCTTTGCCGCGACGTAGGTCGCCGCCGGCAGTTCGAACACGATCCCGCAGGCCAGGAGGAAGCGCGTAACGAACGCCATGTAGTTCGTCGGGGTGATTATAGTGTCGTACCGGTCGGGGGCCCAGCTCAAGAGGAACTTCACGCCCACGGGCACCACGAAGACGTATCCGAAAACGATCCCCGCTATGAACAACGAGGATGCCAGCGTGATCAGGATGTAGGTGAAAGCTCGGCCCAAGTCGCCCACCGCGGGGGCCACGAAAGCCCACACCTGGTACAGGAGCACCGGTATCGTGAGCACGAAAGCCACGTACAGGGCAAGCTTCATATCGCTGACGAACTGCTCCGCCACCGAGGTTACGTAAAGCTTGCCCTGCAGTTGGCTCTGAGCTGGCTCCAGGAGGAGATTGAAGATGTCGACGCGGAAGAACCAAGCCCCAATCGCCGCGAGGATGAAAATGGCACCGACCTTGATGATCCTCGAGCGCAGCTCGTCGAGGTGTTCGATCAGGGTCATACGCATGTCGTCGCGCGGACCGCGCGGACGCGAAGGGAGTCTGAGGCGACCTGCCATCTAGAGCTTAAGAACCCGTAGTGAGTCTAGCTACTACGCTTCTGCTCGGCCTTCTCGGCGGGAGAATCTTCCTCCAGCTTGGCCTCGTCTTCGTTTACGCTAGCGCTTGACTCGATCTGCTCTTCTTTCTCTTCTTCCTTCTTCTTGTCTTCGACCTCGCCCTCCGTGGTGCCCTTCTTGAACTCGCGCACGCCGCTTCCGAGGCCGCGAGCCAGCTCGGGGACGCGCTTCGCCCCGAAGAGAAGCAGGATAACGACCAGACCAATGATCAGCTCTGGCATTCCGATGGAACCTAACACCTTTCCTCCTAACGGGCTATCTGCCGGATCTTACTTCCATTATACGCCTTCGGCCCGGACCTGGATCAGGGCTGCGCACTTCCTGTGGTCTCCTTGCCTTCGAGGAGCGCAGAAATTCTGTCTTTGACCCTGGCCGCATTCTGGCCCTTTGGAGCGCGGTCTAGGTACTCGTTGTAGTACCTGATGGCCTCTGCGGGTTGGCCGGCCTGGTCGTAGGCCTGGCCCGCCAGGAGGTAGGCGTCCGCCTCGTCGGGCTGCGCCGCTGCCGAGGCCGCGAAGGCTTCCGCCGCCTTGTCCTGCAGTTCTTCCTGTTTCTTGCCCGACGCGGTCTGCGCCTGCTGGCTGTAGACCTGACCCAAGAACGCCGGTATCTCCTCGTCGTTCGGGGCCGCCTCCTGTCCGTTCTGCAGAACCTGAATAGCCTCGTCGTAGCGGCCGGCGTTGTAGTAGAGCCCCGCGAGGTCCTTTATCTTTTCGGGATCCTTCGGGTCCTTTTTCAGGTCCTTCTCTGCGGCGGCGATCTGCTCTTCAGGGTTGGGCGCCTGGTCTTGCTGCTGCTTCTGCTGATCCTGGTTGCCGAATAGGTCGAAGACGTTGTACGAAATGTTTGTCCCGACGCCCAGGAAGATGAAAGAGATAAGGAAGATGGCTGAGAGCAAGATGGCGACCAGCCTGACCCAGAAACCGATCCTTTCCCGGTTCATCATCATGAGGGCTGCCCTCCAGGCTCTTCAGACACTGTGACGATTGTATATCACGCCGCCCCCGACGACCGTGACCGCGACAGCGCCGCCGGCAGCGGCCTCCAGCACGTCCCGCGCGGGGTCCCCGCCCCCGGGCGAAACCTCGACCAGGGCAAGGTCGGCCCACTTGCCTGCGTCTAGAGTCCCCGTCTCACCCTCGATACCGAGGACGCGTGCCCCACCGAGCGTCGCGAGCGAAAGGCCCGTCGCGCCGTCCAAACCGTGAAGATCGACCGCAAAAAGCGTCTCTTCGAAAAGGTTCATGCTCGGGCTGCTCCAGAGCCCGTCCGTGCCCATCCCGACCCTGATGCCGCGCTCGAGCATGCGCCGCACCGGCGAAACACCACAGCCGAGGTAAGCGTTGGAACGGGGGCAATGCGCCGCCGCAACGCCTGAGCGCGCCAGGATCTCTACTTCCTCCTCCGAGACGCCGGTCGCAAGATGGGCCGCGATCGTCTGGTGGGCGAGAAGCTCTACATCTTGCGCGTAGCGGACGGGCGAGGTCCCTACCCCTCCCCACTCGTTGCTGCCGAAGATATCGGCGAGGCCGCCGGTGCCGTCCCTGACGAACTCGACCTCTTCCGGGCTCTCGGAGAGGTGGATCGCCAACCTCCACCCCATCTCCCGTGTCCTGCGCGCCGCCAGACGTGAGGACTCGGGATCCACGGTGTACGGAGAATGCACGCTGACCGAGGCGTTTACGCGTCCGGGCAAACCTTCCCGGAGACCACGCGCCTTCTCGACGATAAAATCGACGGCCTCCTCGGGGGTACCGATCTCATGCGGGAAGAATTCGGCGAAGACCGTGCCCGCCATCCCGCTCTCGGCGAGCTGCGGCAGGCATTCCCCGTAAGGCGATGACTCGGCCATGTACGTGGTCCCCGCCTCCACGGCCTCCCTGGCCGAGTCGCGGGCGGCCTGGGCGGTCCAGCTCTCCTTCTCGGGGAGGAGTTCTATAAGCTGGCTGAGCCAGCCGGAGAACGTGCCGCCCTCTGGCCTGTCCTCGCGTCTGAAGCCGAGGTGGGCGTGGGCGTTGACCGCGCCGGGGATCATGGCGTAGTTGGGAAAGAAACGGACCTCGGCGTCGGGGTTCTCACGCCCGACGTCCCCGATGGGTCCGACGGCCTTTATGCGGCCATCCTCTACGAACACGGCGCCGTCCGGCACGGGGGGTGAAGAGACGGGCATGAGGGCCCCGGCGGCGAAGATCACCTGACCGGTCCGGC
>DATDKB010000068.1:0-5264 GCA_036520255.1 Rubrobacter sp.
CCGGCCGTCAGGGGCTTCAGCCACATCCAGTTGACCGGCCAGTAGCCCAGCCGCCACTTCACTGCCGACATCGTCCCCGTGTTTTCGACGATGATCGCGGTGGCCATCCCGATTGCAGCCCCCATAACCTCGAAGCGCGGGATCAGGATAAAGCTCACGATCACGCCGGTGATGGCGGCGACGGAGGTAGCGATCATGGCGTAGTTCTGGTTGCCGGTCATGGCGAGCATCCGCGGCGCAGGCCCGATCGAGGAGCTGTAGAGCTGCGCGACTGCGACGACGACGAGGGCAGTGACACCCGCCCCGAACGCCTCCCCGAAAATTCCCATCACCTCGGGAGCGAAGACCACGAGCACGAGGAAGAGCGCGAGCGCTCCCGTGAAGATCCAACGCGAAACGTCCTTGTAGAGCCTGCCCATCTCCTCCGTATCCTGACGCGCGTGCAACCCGGAGATAATCGGGGAGAAGATGCCTGAGAAGGCGAATCGTACGACCGTCAGAAAAGTGGCGGTCCTGGCGGCGGCGTTGAAGATGCCGACCGGGGCCCCTGCGGCGAAGACGCCGAGGATCAGGATCGCCGAGAAGTTGTTGAGGTACTGGGCACCCTGCGTGATGCTCATGGGGATGGAGACGCCGAAGAGGGCCTTGGTCTCGAACCTGGTCTGTGCCCGGCGGTTGAAGAGGTCGGGAAAGAGCTTCCTGAGGTAGTAGAGCCCGAAGAGCCCGGCAACGAACATCGCGAGCGCGTAGGCGGCGATCACGCCGAAGATCTTGGCCCCGAGCACGTAACACACGCCGACGAAAACGAGGAACAGTCCCGGTCGAATGAGCTGCTGGATGTATGCGGCGTAAGTCACGGTTTTGAAACCCTGGGTGGCCCACGCGGTCATGCTCATGAACACGAAGAACGGCAGCACGAACGCGAACTCGCGCAGCACGCTAACCATCATCGACCCGTTCTCTTTCAGCCAGCCGGAGTCGGCGAGAAAGCCCGCCCCGAAGAAGAGCGCGGCAGAGAGAATAACGCTCAACGCTATCGGGAAGAGCAGGGCCATCACTATGGTGCCGCGCACCCGCGCCTCGTCCTCGTGCTCGCGGTAATGGGCGACGTAGCGCACCACGCCGTTCTCCATGCCGAACCGGCTGAGGATCTGTAGTCCATTAATTAGCGCGACGCCCGCGGTGTAGAAGCCGTAGAACTGCACGCCAAGCAGACGCGCGAGCACGGGCTGGGTCCCGAACGCGAGCAGCTTCCCTACCCCCTGTCCAGCCGTGCTTATTCCCGCGCCGCGCGCGACCTTGGCGACGTTGGTGTCTTCGTCTTCCCTTCCGGCTGGCCCGTCTACCTGCTCGGTGGCAGGCGAGTTGCCAGTGGCCTCCTCTTCGCGCACGCGGTTCTGTTCTCCCTCGAAGTCCTGTCCTGAAGTCACGGCGTCAGATTATAGAGGTTTTGCGCCAAACGGAAAGCCTCCGCTTACGTTGGGACACGGGGGAGCGGGCCTCCGGCGTCCTTGAGGACGTAGTCGTCGAACATACGGTCGATGACGTCCTGGTTGTCCGCCGAGATGTCGTCGTTCATGTCGGGATCTTTTTGTAGGTCGTAGAGTTTCGCGTCGGAGCGGTCGTTGACGCTTATCAGGGCGTACTCATCGTCGCGTGTAGAGACGTACTGATTGTAGCCGAGCGTAAAGTGGTCCCGCGGCATGGGCTCGGAGCCGCCCATCAGGAGGGTGAGGTACTGGCCGTCCATCTGCTGGGGGGGGAGGAGCCCCAGAGCGCCAAGGATCGTGGGTGCCACGTCGTGGGTGGAGGCAAAGTAGTCGCTGGTCTCCCCAGCCCCTTTCCCATCAGGAGACCGGATAATGAGCGGGATGTCGGTGAGCTCGGGCCAGAGCGCGTTGTAGGGCTTGCCGGTGAAGCCGTGCTCGCCGAGGGCGACGCCATGGTCCGCCAACACCACGAGAAAGGTGTCCTCCATGCGGCCCGTCGACTCCATCTTGTCGAGGAGGTGGCCGAGCCAGCGGTCCACCATCGTCACCTCGCCCGAGTACAGCGCCTTCATCCTCTCGAGCTCCGTGTCGCTGATCCAGTCGGAGGAACCGTAATTGGGAACGATGGGGTCCCTGCCCGTGTAGTCTTCGCTGTAGAGCTTTACGTAGTCGTCCGGCGGGTCCCACGGCTCGTGCGGGTCAAAGCTGTCCAGGACGAGGAAGAAGGGCTGGCCGTCTTCCGCCGTGTCGAGAAACTCCATCCCTCTGGTGAACAGCCGAGGGGCGAAGTAGTCTTCCTCGCCTTTGCGACCCCTGATGTTGGCGAGGTACTGGCGCACCTTGTCGACCATGCTCGCGTCGCTGCCAGCCACGGTGTTCTGGCGGATCTCATCCTCTGGCACGCCGAGCTTGGGACGGTAGCGGTCGCGCTCCTGGCCCCTAAGCCATTCGAACACCTTGAAACCGCGCTGGAAGTTCATCGAGGGATGAAACATGGGCTGGGTGTCGGCGTACATGGCGGTATTGTAGCCGGCGCCGGAAAGGATCTCGGCCAGCGTAACCTGGACCTCGGGGATGGGCTGCCAGCCCGCCGGCTGGAACGTCTCGCCCGGCAGCTTGTAGAAGTCCCTGAAAGGCCACGTCCTCAAGCCCGTGTGTATCGCCCTCCTCGCGCAGAGGGTCGGCAACGACTCCGGGTAGGCCCTCGTGAGGCGGAAGCTATCCTTCGCCAAAGCGTCGAGGTTGGGGGTCTGAATCACATCGTTGCCGTAGGCCCCGATGTGATCCTTCCTCAAGCTGTCCAAAATAACCAATATGACGTTCACTGTTCGTACCCCCGTATGAGTAGGCAACCCGAGCCCACGGTCGGGACGCCGCTATTCTAGAGCATTTCAGCCCGTCAGCACTTCAGCATTTCAGGTCGTAGTTTTCGTTCGTGACCGAATGAGCGAGTGGCGGTGGGTCGATCCTCCTGTTCATTTTCTCGTCAACGGGTTTCGTGTCCTGATGAACGAGCGAACCAGGCGAGAGTCTTTTTCAGTCCTTCGGTGGTCGGGGTCCGCGGCTCCCAGCCGAGCACCTCGCGCGCCCGGCTTATATCGGGACAACGGCGTCTGGGATCGTCTTGGGGAAGCGGTCCGTACGAGATCTCGCTGCGCGAACCCGAGAGTTCCACGACTATCTCGGCGAGCTCGCGTACGGTGTACTCGACGGGGTTGCCGATGTTCACGGGACGATTTTCGTGACCCTGCATCAGCCGGAGGACGCCCTCTACCAGGTCGTCGACGTACTGCAGGCTCCTGGTCTGGGTGCCGTCGCCGTACACGGTGATGGGCCTACCCGCGAGAGCCTGGGAGATGAAGTTGGGGACCATGCGTCCGTCGTCGGACTTCATTCTGGGTCCAAAGCTATTGAAAATGCGTGCTATGCGCGTGTCCAATCCGTAGGCCCGATGATAGGCCGTAGTGAGGGCCTCGGCGTAGCGTTTGGCTTCGTCGTAGACGCTCCTGATACCCGTCGTGCTGACGTTTCCCCTGTAGTCCTCGTGCTGCGGATGGACGAGCGGGTCGCCGTAGACCTCGGAGGTAGAGGCGAGCATGAAGCGGGCGGAGGGAACGTGGGCTAGCGCGAGGTCGAGGGCGTTCTCGGTGCCCGAAGAACCCACTCTGAGTATCTCTACGAGGATACGCTCGAAGTCTTTCGGGCTCGCGGGGGAAGCGAACTGGTAGACTTCGTCGAGCCGGCCTTTGATCTATGAGGGCCGACGTGACGTCGTGCTCGACGTACTCGAAACCCGCGTCTCGCTCCAGATGAACGATGTTCTCCCTGGTACCCGTAATGAAATTGTCCACACAGACCACGCCGTACCCCTCCGCGAGGAGCCGTTCGCAGAGATGGCTTCCGAGGAAGCCGGCCCCACCCGTCACGAGCGCGGGACATTTCGCCCCCGGCTCCAGCTGTAACTCCGCCGCCCCTATTCACGTCCGAAGCCCGCGTACTGGAGGTCGACCTCGCGCCAGGAGGTTGGGTCGAGGGCGTTGCGGCCGTCAACCAGGAGTTTTGGATCCCGCATGAGAGAGGCTGCCTTCTTCGGGTCTAGGACTTTTAGTTCCTCCCACTCCGTCACAAGCACGGCGGCGTGCGCCTCCCGAAGCGCCTCGTAGGGGTCGAATACGACCTTCGCGCCGTCGGGAAGGAGCGTGGCGGCCTTCTTGCCGGCGACGGGATCGTAGCCTACGAGCGTCGCGCCAAGGGAGTTCAGGGTGCCGGCTATCTCCAGGCTTGGCGCGCTCCTCAGGTCGTCGGTGTTCGGTTTGAAGGAGAGGCCGAGAAGGGCAATGCGCCTGCCCCTCAGGCTGTGGAGGTGCCTCTGGAGCTTCTCGATCACGCGCCAGCGCTGAGCCTGGTTCACGGTCACAGTCGCGTCGAGGAGCGGAGTCTCGTGCCCGTGCTCGCTCGCCGCGGCCCTCAGGGCCGAGACGTCCTTCGGGGAGCACGACCCGCCCCACCCGATGCCGGCCTGTAAGATCCTCGACCCGATACGCCCGTCCAAGCCTATGCCGTTGGCCACCCTGCCTATGTCGGCCCCCGCAAGCTCGCACAAGGTGGAGATCTCGTTTATGAAGCTGATCTTAGCCGCAAGAAATGCGTTGGCAGCGTATTTGATCATTTTGGCGCTCGCCAGGTCCGTCCTCACGAAAGGCACCGCCGTCTTGGGCCTGGGGTCCAACTCCATCGGGAAGGTCTGTCCTATTATCGGTTCGTAGAGCACCCGCATAGTCTCCAGCGGCCCGCGCGAGTCAGCTCCGACAACGATACGGTCGGGAAACAGGGCGTCGTAGACCGCGCTGCCCTCCCTTAGAAATTCGGGGTTGGAGACGACCGCGAACCCGGCGACCTCCCTCCCGCCTGCGCCCTCCTCGATCAGGGCCGACACGTAGTCGCCGCCCCCCCACGGGCATGGTGCTCTTGTTGACCACGACCAGCGAACGCCCGCGCGACCTAGCAGTTCCGCCAGCGAGCGCAGCCCTATCTGGCGCGCCACGCTCGCCCCGTTCGAGAGGTCGGCCGACCCATCATCCCCCTGCGGCGTCCCGACCGCAACGAACACCACGTCCGCACTCCCCACGAGCCCACCCAACTCCGATGACCCCACGAAAGACAGCCGACCGGCTCGCATCCCACGGGCCACCACCTCTTCCAACCCCGGCTCGTAGAAAGGGATCTTTCCCTCCCCAAGTCTCTCCATACAACCTTCGTCCCGGTCCAGACAAG
>DATDKB010000069.1:0-3530 GCA_036520255.1 Rubrobacter sp.
TGGCCGCAGGGCTCATGCTCGCGGCGAGCTTCGGCCTTCTATACGAGGGCGTAAATTACGGGCTGTGGCGCACGCTTGCCGGTGCGCTGATTGGTCTGGTCTTCATCGTCGCCGTGCGCAGGTTGCTGCAGGGAGACGAGCACCCCGCGATGTTCGCCCAGATGAGCGGCATCAACGCCCGCAAGGCGCTCCTCATGGTCGGGGTGATGACGATGCACTCGTTCACCGAAGGCGTTGGCGTCGGGGTTACCTTCGGCGGTGGGTTGGGACTTGGCCTGTTTATCACGCTGGCAATAGCCGTACATAACATCCCCGAAGGTCTCGCCATAAGCCTCGTGCTTGTTCCCCGGGGCGTCAGCTGGACCCGGGCAACCCTGTGGAGCGTGTTCTCCAGGAGGCCGCAGCCTTTGATGGCGGTTCCGGCTTGGTCTTTGTCGAGACGTTCAAACCCCTGTTGCCCTGCGGGCTCGGGTTCGCCGCGGGAGCCATGATCTGGATGGTTTTCTCGGAACTCGTGCCTGACGCCCTGGAGGAGGCGTCAGGCGGTCTCGTGGGGACCATAATAACCCTCTTAGTCCTCGCCATGTTGGGCTTTCAAGTCATCATCCGCTGACGGAAGATCGTGACCATCACCCGCTAAAGGTTGTGCCGAGCCCATCTGAACGGTGTTGCTTTCCGGCTGCGGACACCGCCGGGTCCTCCTCGTTCGTCATTCCCGCGCAAGCGGGAACCCACGAGTCGCAGACGTTCTCGCGCCCTCCGGAGAAAGGTTACGGGTCGTTAAGATCTCTTTAAGGTGGCTGCTTTCGGGTTGCGTACCTTGCCTCCGAAGCATACCGTGGGGTGGCGATGCGGAGCCTGGTGACTAGCAAGAGGAGGCTGCCTGATGGGAAGGCGGAGTTCTACGCTTGTAAGAATGCCATTGGCGGGTCGGCGCCCTGGGTCGTGGCACTGGCTCATCGTCAAGGACACGGCGAGAGAGATGAAGGTTCTGACCCTGGACGTGCGCGGGTCTGCGCGAACACTACCGGTCTTCGGCTCCGAAGATACGGCCTTGAGGATGCTTCCTTCTTCGGGGGGATGGCGCGTGAGGAAGACGGGAGGCGGGGAGCTGATCTCCGTCCTATACGGTCCGTGTAGTGGCGCCGCCCGTGTGGCCCTGGACCTCTCCCCCAGTCTGGTAGATGCGGGTATGGTCGAGCTGGTCAGCACGAGCGCCGACGCATTCGTGGATTCGCTCCTGGGCAGAGCCTGGCCGTGCGGTTCGCTGTAGCGTCGGTCGTGTAATCCAACCGGTACCGCCCGGGACACGGGGCTGTCTGCTCCATCTGGTCGACGTTGACCACTTGAATGATGCGTTTTAATCACGACGCCGCCCGCTCCCGGGGTTACGCTCGGTGCAAGACGGTGTCAACAAGAACGGGCTCCGTCTCTCGCCCGAACCCGGCCCGATACCGGTACGGCTCGAGCAATTGGCAGAAGGAGGCGCGATCTATGAAGGCCGCGGTCGTACACGACTTTGCAGAGCCCCTCAACGTGGAGAATGTGCCCAAACCGGAACCGGCCGACGGTGAGGTGGTCGTAAAGATCGAGGCGTCGGGCCTCTGTCACACGGACATTCACGCCGCCCACGGCGACTGGCCGGTCAAGCCCAAGTTGCCTTTTATCCCCGGCCACGAGGGTGTCGGCATAGTCGAGAGCGTGGGTAGGGGCGTCACGGAGGTCGAGGAGGGCGACCGGGTGGCGATCCCGTGGCTCGGGTACGCCTGCGATGCCTGCGAGTACTGCGCATCCGGCTGGGAGACCCTGTGCGAGCACCAGCTCAACACCGGCTATGCGGTGGACGGCGGCCACGCCGAGTACGCCAAGGCCAACGCCAAGTTCGTCGGCAGGGTCCCGCTGGGGATCCACCCCTTCGACGCGGGCCCGCTGACCTGCGCCGGGGTCACGACCTACAAGGCGGTAAGGGTCTCTGGGACGCGGCCTTCTGATCTGGTCGCCGTCTTCGGCGTCGGCGGCCTCGGGCACCCGGCCGTCCAGTACGCCAGGATAGCGGGCGCCGCGGTCGTCGCGGTGAACCTCTTCGACGACAAGCTCGAGCTCGCCAGGGAGCTCGGGGCAGACTTCACCGTCAACGCGCGAGAACAGGACCCGGTCGAGGAGATCAAGAAGCTCGGCGGGGCCGACGCGGTCATAGCGACGGCCTTCTCCCCGAAGGCTTTCGAACAGGGACTCAGCTCGCTCAAGCGCGGGGGCACGCTCACCATCGTGGGCCTGCCGAAAGACAACGCGATGCAACTGCCGATCTTCGAGACGGTGCTTGGCGGCCTCCACGTCACGGGCTCCATCGTCGGCACCAGGGTCGACCTCCAGGAGGTCTTCGAGTTGCATGCGATGGGCAGGACGCAGGTGATCTGCGAGGAGAGAGAACTCGAGTCCGTGAATGAGGCCATCGAAGAGGTCGAATCGGGCGAGGTCGACGCCAGGCTAGTCTTCGACATGGCGTCCAAGAACCCGCGCGAGAACCGGAAGGCGTCCTGACACAGAAGAGATCACGCCCCTCCAAGCAACCCACGGGCGACGCGGAGGTCGGCAAAGGCCCGATCCCGGGTTGAGCGGCACACCGCTCTGGTCCGACGGTCGCCAACGACCTCACTCATGACGACTGCGGGCTCCTGCTTGCCTAAACCTTGAGCGGCGAAAGCATGCCCGATTTTCCTGCGCTCACCTCCACCGGGGCACCCAGGAGCGGGCGGCTACCTGCACCAGCTCGGCGTCCGTAACGCCGGAGAGATCCACGACGCCCGCGCTCCCCCCGTCGGGTCGAAGGCCAGGAGCGACACCTCTCCCCACCTGGAGACGCTCCCCTGGATGGCTACCCCCACAACC
Source organism: Rubrobacter sp. (assembly GCA_036520255.1). Classification (GTDB taxonomy): domain Bacteria; phylum Actinomycetota; class Rubrobacteria; order Rubrobacterales; family Rubrobacteraceae; genus Rubrobacter_D. Next base: position 2,890 of record DATDKB010000069.1, read on the forward strand.
TTTCTCTCGAGCTCCAGTAGCGTCTCCGCCAGACGTTCGCCCCGGACCAGCGCCCCGGACCAGCGCCCGGCCTGGCCTCGGGGTCGGTCCCAGGTGGCTCACCGGGAAGAACCTCTGCTCCCAGGCCCGCTGGGCCTCCCTTCTGGGAAGAATCTCCCCCGATGGGACTTGACTACGTCCTGAAGGGCGGGCTCGACCAAGGAAGCCCTCTCCTTGGGGTAAGCGCCGAAGAGCACGGGTCCCGTCTCGAAACGCCTGGCCCGGGCCATATCCGCGTTCAAGAGGCCAAGGTGCCACAACGGCACCCCACCCTTGTCGAGCTCCACGACCGCTTTCCCGAGGTCTCCCGCGTCCCGGAAGAGGGCCGCCACCGGCACGTCGTCGCCCGAACGCCTCGTCGCTATCCACGCCCTTACCACCAGGCCCATGCTGCCCCTGGACCCGACGAAGTACCGCAAGGCTTCGCCGCCCTCTATGGTCATCGAGGTAGATTTCACCGCCACCGCGGTGGGCCCGATCGCCGACGAGGGCTTCGATTCCGAATTCGGCGCCAGGCCACTGCGGCGCGTGATCCAACGCCGCGTGGACAACGAGCTGGCCGGTATGATCCTCGGCGGCTCCCTGAACCCCGGAGACAAGGT
>DATDKB010000070.1:0-3677 GCA_036520255.1 Rubrobacter sp.
AGGCCGGAACGTACTGACAAAGCGCTACAAGCGCCGTGCTGACAAGCTAGAAAGTCGGGACGAGAGGATTTGAACCTCCGACCTCCTCGTCCCGAACGAGGCGCGCTACCAGGCTGCGCTACGTCCCGACTGAGAGCGCTATTATAGCAGCCAGCCATCGGCTGTCAGCAAAGACCCGCACCCGAGCAAGCTGATACCGGCTCCGGGCGGTTGGCAACGTCACGACAGGCCCGCTGCCGCGTGCGGGCCTACACCTTCCGCCACCCGTGGATTCCCGCTTTCGCGGGACTGACGGACGAAAAGGGCCCGGCATGAAGAGCTGACAAGCCGCCCGCAGGGCGGCATGCTGAAAGTGGAAGTCGAAGGCTGGAACGTGCTGACAGCGAAGGCGAAGTCAGAGCGCGCTGACAAGCCTGCGAAGCAGGCGTGCTCCTACACAGCGATAAACGCTGCGTCGCGGCCGGCGTAGAGTTCTAGGGCGCCTGCCACGGCCTCGGCGACGGTAGCAGGATAATAGGGATCTAAGGCCATGTCGAGCTCTTCGGGGTTGGTGAGGTACAGTGGCTCTATGACCACGGCGGGGATGTTGGTCTCGCGCAGTATCTCGAAAGAGCGGCCGAACTCGCCTATGTCGTGGGTGCCAAGGGCCTGGCTGATACCTCGCTGCAGGTAGGCGGCGGCCATGCGGCCCCTGTGCGACTGGTAGCCGAGCCGTTCGAAGTAGAAGGATGCCGTGCCGCGGGCGGTCGGGGTCCGGTGCGAGGCGTGGTGGACGGAGACGATCATCCTCGACCCCGATGAGTTCACGAGAAAGGCCCTGTCGGCCGCCGAGACCCCCTCGTCCCTGCTCCTGGTTAGGAGTACCTCCTTGGCGGGTAGGATCTGGGCAAGCTCCTGCGCCACAGCGAGGTTGAGGTCTGCCTCGGTGAGCCCCGCCGGGCTCGCGTAACCGGTGTCCCTGCCACCGTGGGCTGCGTCCACGGCTATGGCCCCGGAGAAGAAGTCGTCGGTAAAGTACCCCCCGCTCTTGTCGGGGAGCTGGTGGGTGCCCAGAGATTGGGCCGCGAAAGTATTCAGGACCTTGAAGACGGCGGCGTCCACCACGCCGTCGTCCTGCAGACCTGCGTTCTTCTGGAAGTCGCGGACGGCCCTGACGGTACGAAAATCGAAGAGGCCGTTCACCGCGCCCGGGTCGAAGCCCAGGTCGTCGAGCATCTGCTGCAGCTCGACCACGTCGGCGCCCCTGAAAGGCGGCTGCCTCAGGTAGAGCAGGCGTCCGCCGGGTCTGTAGTCGGTCTCAACGATCTCGCGCCAGGTAATGGGGCCGACGAGCCCGTCCGCGAGGAGCCCGAGGCGCTGCTGGAAAGTGCGAACGGCCAACTCCGTCCTCTCCCTGAAGACGCCGTCTATGCCCCTGCTTCCCAGGTCGAAGCCGAGGGCCTGCAGGCGGGTCTGGAGGTCCACGACCTCGCGTCCCCTGTCTCCCCTACGCAACGTACGCACGTATCGAACCGTTCTCCCCTTCGTCCAGAGTCCTTCGGCCAAAACTTGAGCGCCGGGCGAGTACGCCCGGCGCTCCGGAAGGCCGACCCTTGCTCGCCCCTCTAGCTCTCGACGATCCCCAGGATGTCGTCGGCGTCGAGGATCATGTAGTCCTCGCCGTCGAGGCTGATCTCGGTGCCTGAGTACTTGGCGAAGACGATGACGTCGCCCTCGCTGACCTTGACCCCGTCCTCGAACTCGCCGACGGCGACGACTTCTGCCGTCTGCGGCTTTTCCTTGGCGGTATCGGGCAGGACTATTCCTGAGGCCGTCTGCTCCTCACGCTCGACGATCTGGACGAGCGCCCGCTCTCCCAAAGGCTTGAACTTCATTACTTTTACCTCCTAATGTCTTGGTACTTCTCTACGGCGCCCTAGGCCGGTCATACCCGGCCTTGCGGGGCATACGCGCCAGAGATTGTAACCGCGAGTGTTGCTTCTGACAATTACAGGCCGAGTTGCGCCGAGAGCTGGTTCTTCGGCAGGGCTCCTATGGCCTGCTGGGTGACCTGTCCCTCCTCGAAGCGGGCGATGGTCGGGATGCTGGAGATGCTGTAGTTCATCGCGGTGGAGGGGTTGTCGTCGACGTTGACCTTGACGAACCTCACGTCCTCACGCGACTCGGACATCTCTTCCAGAATCGGGGAGATACGCCGGCAAGGCACGCACCAGGGCGCCCAGAAATCCACTATTACAGGCCTCTCCGACTTGAGAACGTCGCTCTCGAAAGTCGCGTCCGTTACTTCGGCTACCGCCATGCTCTGGAACCTCCATTAGTCTCTTGAGCGGTTTTCGCCGAACATTCTAGCACGCGAGAGGCGGCGTTCGGGGGCTTGGTGGAAGGTCTATCTTTACGTGCGATAAGGTTTCAGGTTCTAGGAAAATCTTATGCCGGGTGTGCAGGCGGCACGTCAGGAGCCGTCATCGTCCACGAACCTTCTGCTAGCACCGTGGATCCCCGCGAAAGCGGAAATCCACGGTAAGGGGGGAGTCTCGTGCCCGCGCTCCGGACGCAGCATGAAACCTGATGCCTCAAGCCCGAAGCCTATTTCCCGAAACCTACCGCTTTAGGTTCGGCTCTCCTCGAGGCTGCGAGAGTAGACCTCGACCTGAACGGAGCCGGCCAGCTCTTCGGCCCGGCGCGCTTCGAAGAGGCCGGCGCCTAGGGTCTCGGCGTTGGCGGCGGCGCACCCCGCGGCGAGCCGGACTGCTTCTACCGGCGCGAGGTTACGGTGCAGGAGCCCGGCGAGGAGGCCGGCGAGGTAGGCGTCGCCGCTCCCCACCGTGGAGACGGCCTCTGCCCTCGGGGCGCGCGCCGAGACGCCGCCATTCTCGGTGCTCAGGTAGGAAAGCCCCTCTGGCGAGGTGATGCAGGCGTTGGCGGCCCCATGTTCGATGAGCCTTCGGAGGCCGAGGGGGAAGTCCCCTTCCTCGATAAAGTCGAAGCCGACGACGCTCTCGGCCTCGTGCTGGTTCGGGCTCACGAGCGAGGGGTTCGCCTTGAGCGCGGCCCTGAGCACGGACGGCGGCGAGTCGACGACCGTGTACAGCCCGCGTTCTCTGGCGCGCCGCACGAGGTCGAGGAGGAAACGTTCGTCCAGGTTCGGCGGCACGCTGCCCGCGAAGACGACGGCGGTCGCGTACTCCATCAGGTGCTCCAGGCGCCTGGAGAACTCCTTCGCCTCGGCCTGGGTCACGTCGGGGCCGTACTCGTTGATCTCGGTCTGCGTCCCCGCCATCGGGTCGATGATGGCCGTCGAGGTGCGGGAATAACCCTCTATCTCAACGAGGTCGAAGGGAATAGCAGCCTCGGAAAGCCCGTCGCGGATGGCGTCCCCGTTGCGCCCGCCTGCGAACCCGGCCGCGAGAACGGGCACCTCCAGGTTCCTCAGGGAACGCGCCACGTTCACGCCCTTGCCTCCTGCCAGCGTCATGCTCTCGGGCGCCCTGTGCCTGTGGCCGAGGGTCAGGCTGGGAACGACCAGCGTCCTGGCGACAGCGGCGTTGAGGGTGACGGTCAGTATCATGACTCTCCCTACCCTATCCTCTACTCGAAAATCCCCTCCACGGTATACCATACGCGCTGTCCGAGCGACGGTTTCTCGTAGCCCTCTTTCGCGACAAGCGAGCTCTCCC